>JAQUBO010000145.1 GCA_028686735.1 Bacteroidales bacterium | reverse complement strand
CTTCATTAAAAGGTGTTCCAGAAACGATTACTGTTGATAATATCCATTCCCATAAATCGGGAGTTGTTGTCCAATTAGCAAGACCGTCCCAATTACCGTCTTCGGTTTCGTTGTAAAAAACATCTAATTCTATTGCTGCTGTTCCTGCTGTTTGGTTAACCTGATGATAAAACTCGGGGTTAACTTCACAAATTTTTGGTGGCAAAGCATTTACATCATATCCTTCGGTTGTTGCAAGAACATTTGCCATACGAACAGTATAAGTATTTGCATTTGTATTTTCAGGTGTAATTTCTGCTGGTCTATATCTGGCAGTACCAACACTTGAGCCAACTGGGAACAAATACATTAAATTTTGATTTGTATTTCGGGATAAAAATCCACCATTAAGGGCAGAAACAAAACCTGTTGTTCTAATAATTGAGTTAACATCAGTATTTTGAACATAAAACCCAAATGTTTCGTTCTGTAGTTCAAGATGTTTCAAGTCAAGTGTACCAGTACAATACTGATCGATAGTTTGTGTTTTTAGACCTGTGCCATCAAGAGTTAAATTGTTAAAATATGTTGAAACAGAGCCATCTAAAAATTGGTTTCCACCTTCGAGAAAGACTGTGCCAGTCCCGGCATTGAAGGTGTTGTTGTTTACCCAGTTTCCTAAGACTCTGTAATATCCATTACCTCCAGCAGTCGAATTGTTAATAAAATCTTGTTGAATTATTATTTCGGCAAAACTACTACCAGTTTCTTCGACTTCTAATATTCCTGTTTGATTTTGAACTGTTCCGTCAACAAACACAATCGCTCCTTGTTTGGCGTATATCTCTGTTCCATTATTGTAAACAAGTTGCGAAAAGCCTGTTATTGATAAAACAATAAGAAAAAAGGAAACCCCACACATTTTTACATTAAACCTCAAGTTTGTCATAACTACACTAAGAATTATATTTAAACACAATTAAGCATCTCGTTCAAAACATAAACTGTTTATTGTTTTACCAAACAACGCTTTTTTTTAGCTTTGATATTTATTATTAAATAAAAAATGATTATTTTCAATTTTAGCTAATAATTACTTTAAAAAACGAGATTTTTTTAGTATTTTTCAAATTATTGGATAAAAATACTCTTTTTAAGCTTTGGTTTCAAACTTTTACTATAGACAAATATAGGACATTTTGAAAAAAATATACCTATTTACTATCTATTACGATTGCCGACCTAAAACAGCAATGTATTGATACCGCTAGTAATTAAGCGAAAAAAACGGCAATAATTTTATTTTACGATTACAGAGATTCGTTTTTTTATCTCATTTTCCGAGTTAATTTCCAAATAATACGCTCCAGGGTCAAGTTTTGTATCAATTTTTAATTCGACATGCGAGTTAATTTCATCACATTTTGTTTGATAAACCAATCGTCCAAGAGCATCGTAAATATTTATTACGGAATTTATTAAAGTGCTTGTAGAATTTAGATACAAAATTTTACCATCAAAAGGATTTGGATAAGCAGTAATTTGAGAATTTACATCATTACCACAATCTACGTGGATAATATTGAAAGTTTCCGAATTGCCATCGAAATCCACTTGTTTTAGGCGATAGTATGTTTTAGCGTTTGTGATGTCAATTTCGATTTGATAATTTTGTTCAACATTTGTATTTCCAGCTCCTTTAATAATGGCGACATCCTCAAATATTTTTGCATCACAAGACTCTTGCACAACAAAATAATCCGAATTTGTTTCGGAGGCAGTGGACCAAAAGATAAATAATTTGTTATTTTCGCATATAGAACCAAAATCTATTAGTTTGACAGGAGTTATTATTTCACCTTCGCTTAGACTTGGGTAGTAACTAATTTTTGCATAACAAGCATCAGTGGGTGAAATATCAGTCCCATAATCCGAATCATAAGGGATACACATTACACGATAATTTGCGCCACCAGTGCTTCCGAAATTTATTGTTGGAGTTTGAGTTCCTTGTCCTGAAACGACAGCCGGATCTGCACCTGCCGTTGTTCCATAATAAATTTCGGATGTCGTCAAATTGCGGATAAACCATTTATAATGTGTTGCATAGCTGGTAGCACCAATGGTAAATGCATAGTCAGTATTAGGAATATATTCCGTTAAGCCTGGAACAGAGGTACAAGAAATTGCGCCACCAGTCTCATCATTAATTTCGCAATCTTTACAAGAAATTTTAATATCATCAAAATTGCTGTAAGTCGCTCCTTTTGCCGCAAAAGCAACAATCAAATTCTCTGCTTTAGGTAAATCTGTTGTTGCATACCACCAATTTCCGTCAGGGAAATAATAATTAACATTACACTCTGTCCAGTTATAGCCGGTTGTGGATCCATCCGTTGTTTGATGATAATAAATTTCAGGACACCATGAAGTGTAATTCTCATCAAAAGTATATCCCGAATAAGATGTTTTAAAAGCAAAACGCAATGTAGCTGTTGAGCCAGAACAGTTTGCTGTGTTAAACTCCCTTGTAATAATGCTGGGAATATTATTTGGTGCAGGGTCATCACAATCTGCAGTCGTTTTGTAAATAACTCCATTTCCTCCACTTACACTTCCCTGTCCAACTTGACCACCATTTCCTCCACTTGAACTAATATAAGCATAAGCACCTGTTGAATTATTGCAACCATACCTTGAATGATAAGAAAAATTATTTGTAGTAGCTGCTGGGTCAAATTGATCAAAATTTACAGGTCCATAAAAATCTGTCGAGCCATCAAAATCATAAGTTAAGGGAGCACTGCTAATATCCGGAACAGAAGCTTTTGCGGAATTATCAGTAATAAGAATATTGTCAATTGATATGTTCGAACCAGAAGCGGCAAAACAAATACTTAAATCCTGTCCTCCACAAATTTCGCCAGGAACATTTATTGTAAAGTTTGAGCAACTAGAACTATAGCTAAGAGATGATGTGTTAAGCTTCATCCAACCGCTACGATATTTATAAGAAGTGTTAAATGTACCATACCCTCCAACTCTTGCATAAACTTCTAAAGTACTAGAACCACTTGAGCGTTTCATGTCAAAATTAACACTTACTCCTTTGCCGCGAGGCACATGAAAAGTATTAGTTGCAAAGTAACCTGAGTAAGAGCTGCAATATACATAATTACCTGCCACACAAGTATAGTCTGAACCATTTTTCCTATCCCATCCATTTTCAGTTACTTTAGGAGACGCTGTTGCAAAATCCTCTTCATAAAGAGTTGTGCCACCACCGCCGCCGCCTCCGCCGCCACATTGAGCACTGATATCACGACTTCCCCAACCTTGTTGGCAACCAGCATTTAAAACTACATGAATTCGGTATGTACCTGTTGAGGATGGAGTAAATGCTAATGGAGGATCACCCCAAACTAATTCATGGTTAGCATCTGTCGATATAGTTAGGTAATCTGTTGAAACTGTGCTGTTAAATATGTAACTAACGCCATCAGTTAAATCTACTTTTAAATAATGACTTGCACCTAAACCTGCAAATAGTACTTCTTCTGAACCACCACAAACAGGAGTTATTGTACCACTAGAGGGTCTAGCGAAATCACCAAAGCATTGACTATACCCATTTGAAAAACTTCCAATAAACACAACAAAAGTAAGAGATAAAAGTAAGAGCAATATGTTTAGTCTCTTTTCCATTTTACAATATTTTAATTTCTTTAATCATCAATTTTTAATTCAGTATGTGAATTTCTTTCTTCGTATTTTGTTTGGTGTGCCAATCTGCCAAGAGCATCGTAAATATTTATTACGGAATTTATTAAAGTGCTTGTAGAATTTAGATACAAAACTTTACCATCAAATGGATTTGGATAAGCAGTAATTTGAGAATTTGATAACTCCTTACAGTCAATATAAATCATATCAAAAGTTTTTGATGGTCTTATAAAATTGATTGTAACTGCTTGCGTTTTTCCTGCAAAGCCGAATAATATTAGGATTAACAGAATGCTTAGTTTACTGTTTTTAAAATAATCTTTATGCACGATAAAAACCGTATGTAGAAACTGAAGTGCTTTATATAGACGTTTAACTTTCATATATTTTCTTCGTAAATAAAGATATTAGCCAAAACTCACCTAATCTATGTATTAGTGTTATGGTATTAGACTAATAATTGACAAAGATATAACAATAGATTTGCAATGTCAAATTTTTATTATAGACAAATAGTAGACATTAATGATTATTTTAAAAAACACTGAAAATAGTAAACGGTAGTCGGTGGTCGGTAATCGGTGGTCGGTAATCAGTAATCGGTAATCGGTGGTCGGTAATCGGTAATCGGTGTGTTGATGCCTGAATATGGTTGACCGCTTTTTATTCTTTTTCAACCACTTTTGCAGAGAATACATTTAGATTCTGAGCAGCTTTCTTGCCCTGTATTTTTGAGGATTACCAAATTTAGCATTTATTGAGAGCAAAACGTTTTTGAACAGTCGAACAGGTGAACAACTGAACAATTGAACATTCGAACATTCAAAATAAGAACAAAAAATCGCAGTTAATTATATCAGCGAAAGCACTCCCCTTCAGGGGATGGGGGGTAGCGAAGGCAATTTATTGAGTTAATGTTTGTAAAAAGTAAGAACGTTTTCGAACAAGAGAACAGTAGAATTCGCTGATTTGCAGAAACAAAACGAACAGTAGAACGCAGTAATATGAAACATAATTTCAAAAACTTGTTGTTAATTAAACATCAAATTGTTTTTATTCCTATGTGTCATAAAACCCTTGCGAGCTTTGCGTAAACCTTTGCGAACCTTGCGGTAAAACTTAAATATTTCTTAACCGCAATTGCACAAAGAATACGCAAAGAACACAAAGAAGAAAAAAAATATTCGGGGTTTCGACATGGCTTAACCACTTTGTTAGTAATCAATAATCAGTTTATTTATTGTTGATTTTATGTTTATTTATAGCGGAACATTTTAGAACAATTGAACAGAGGAACAATTGAACAGAAGAACAATCGAACAAAAGAAGTAAGAACCGAAAAACTGGTATTCGGTAAATTTTTGTATTCGGTAAGATTTTAGCAAAGTTTGTATTTATTGAATGACAAAACGTTTTTGAACAAGAGAACAATGGAACAAGAGAGCAATGGAACAATAGAACAATTGAACATCCGAACAGAATAACTACGAACAAAAAATCGCAGTTAATTATATCAGCGAAAGCACTCCCCTTCAGGGGATGGGGGGTAGCGAAGGCAATTTATTGAGTTAATGTTTGTAAAAAGTAAGAACGTTTTTGAACAATCGAACAGAGGAACATTCGAACAATGGAACAATTGAATGCTTCGGCGAAAAGCTTACTTCGACAAGCTTACTTCGACAAGCTCAGCACATCGCAGCACATCGCAGCACATCGCAATGGAACAATAGAGCAAGAAAACGACGAACGACGAATGACGAATGACGAATGACGAAGGAAGTGGTAAGAATGGCGAAGGACGAACGACGAATAACGAACACTTCGACAAAAGCTCAGTGCATCGCAACGAACAAAGAACAAAAAACAAAAAACAAAGAACAACACTTAATTATATCAGCGAAAGCACTCCCCTTCAGGGGATGGGGGGTGGCGAAGGCAATTAACCGATTAACCGATAAACAGTTTTTTATTTCACTATCAACGATATCCTTTTACTAGCCTCATTTTCCGAGTTAATTTCTAAATAATACGCTCCAGGGTCAAGTTTTGTATCAATTTTTAATTCGACATGCGAGTTAATTTCATCACATTTAGTTTGATAAACCAATCGTCCAAGAGCATCGTAAATATTTATTACGGAATTTATTAAAGTGCTTGTAGAGTTTAGATACAAAATTTTACCATCAAAAGGATTTGGATAAGCAGTAATTTGAGAATTTACATCATTACCACAATCTACGTGGATAATATTGAAAGTTTCCGAACTGCCATCGAAATCCACTTGTTTTAGGCGATAGTATGTTTTAGCGTTTTGCCCAATAAGTGTATAATTATATTTTATATTCTGTGAAGAATGACCCGCTGCTTGTACTTTTGCAACAGGCACAAAGTATTTACCGTCTGTAGAAGCCATAATTTGGAAATAATCGGAATTGGTTTCACTGGCAGTTTCCCAAGTGAGTATCATAGAATTGTTTTCACAAATCGCATAAAATTTTAGCAAGGAAACAGGTAATGTTTTGTTAAATTCATCTGCACCAATATCGGGATTTCTTAAATCACCGTCAATATCATCACTAATACCACTTATTACAGTTGCAGCATCAATACAAGGCGAGTTTTCTGTGATATGCAAATCAAAAGGTATAATGTTTGATTTTAATAATGGGTCAGCAGTAATAGAATTTAGGTCATCGGCATTTGCTGTTTGAAGGGCAGATAGACTTTCCACATCATTTGCATTATCCCAATGGACAATTACGGTATTGTTAACTGCAAAATAGTTATTATAATCGCTTTCAGTAATTCCACCGACACTATTATAGAGTGGAATTCCATAATCGGTCATAAAAACATTATTTTTAAGAATAAAATTTGCATTTGACTCTAAAGATGCACTTGAAGGTCCATTTACGTAGAGTGATCGTGAGTTGGTAGGATTAGTACCTTTACTATAAATGGTATTGAAGTAAAAATTTTTATTTTTTGATCCGTTTGTATAAATCCCATAAGATGTGCTTGTACCTCCAACGACAATCATATTGTTTGATATTTCACCTGGATCATTCGGTCCACTATATTCGGTAACACAAGACTTCATATTAATACCATAATTGCTTGTTGCCTCGGTTTTAATGATTTCGTTCTTACGGATTAGCAAAATTTCATTGATATAGAAGAGTTCTATGCCTGTTGTACTAGCAGAATTATATGATGATGCATTAATAATTTTATTATTGTCAATAATAACATTCTCGAGGTATTCTAAATAAATCCCATAACGATAGTTCTCAAAATGACAATTTTCAATACTTAAGTTCGATTTGTAATTACTGGAATTACTATCAAATCTAATTCCAGATGATCCATTATAAAAGGAACATCCCGAGAAAGTGTTGTATGAATTTCCACTTTCGGTATCACTAGACAAAACTAATGCTGCATTTACATTTATAGAACCACTTCTACCAATAAAAATGACATTATCAAATGTGTTATTCTGACTTGTACCAGAAATAATTACAACGTTAGCATAGGTTTTTGTATTGGTACGTTCTATGGATATGTTTTTCCAAATTGTATTTTTCGCTGATGCTAATTCTAAGGTAGAACTTCCAACATTAGAGTTACTTTCAGAAGTTAGAATGACATTTTCAGCATTTCCCGATTTTGATTTAAAAGTAATGGTATTGACAGTTGAGTTCCCAGCCACTTCGGAAATTGAAATTTGCTCATTATAAGTTCCTGATAAAATATCAAAAACAACAGCTCCAGCGACACCATAATTTTCAAGGGCATTTATTGCTGATGTAAAATCGTTAAAATCTTCCCCACTGCCAATGGTGTATGTTCCTGACAAGCCTGGTCGCAGGTCACTTGTGCTTGTTTCATCGTTATTCGAGCTTCCATCGGGATTCCCGTTTGGAAAGTATGTGTTCGCAGATATCGTATGGACAAGATCTGCAGTAAAATTGTAAGCACCAATATTTACCGAAACTTCAGCACCGCTTGCCAAATTTCCAGACCAAGAATAATCCGATTGAGGAGTGCTATTTACCTCCCACTCAATGGTTACCGACGTCAGTGGATTGGAACCGAAATTTTTTAGTGTTACATAAACTTCATTTAATCCAGAAGGAAATGGTTTTAATGGTGTATCTATTGATATTATGCCAGCATCATCATCTGGAGCAGAAGCTAATTCATGGGCTCCTATGCTTGGTGGATTTGGCCGGGGACTACCATCAATATCCCCAGTTATATCTGCAATATAAAGTCCATTATTAGATAGTGCTGTTGCGGTTGCTTTCCATCCTACATTGGGAACAAATTGCATTTCAGGATTACTATTTATAGCATTTGTTTCACCTGTATCATCAATAAATAATGAAAAATCATTGCCACCATAATTATCATAAGTGCCGTAAAAATTTGTGCCAGAGTTTGTGTAATAACAATTATTATCTATTTCAGATATTGCATTAGTATTTGGCACATATATCGTGTAAGGTTTTGACCCGCTTGCAAAATTGACAATCACATTATTTTTAAACCGCGTGTTTGCATTTGATGCATAACAGCGATATCCGTATGTTAAAGTTGCTGTTCCTCCAGAAATATAAATAGTATTATTAAAAATATCCCAGTAATCGCAACCACTTGCATGGTAAATTGCATAAGCTGTTGATGATCCATTTTCTATCTGAATTGAATTATTGTACATTTTAGCGGGCGAACCACTAACACCACTGCTTGAACTGCTAAACTGAATGCCATAAGAAAATTTACCGGAACCAGTACTAAAAATGTAATTATTATTAATTACCGAACTTCCTACACAATAAGTCAAATCTATTCCATAAGAACTGTTGGTACTGTTGGTGCTAATTTGATTTCCAATGATAGCTATATCTGTAAAATAATACAATTCAATTCCTTTATAGTTAAAATTCTCAATCAGATTATCTCTAATTATAGGACCTTTGGGTTTTGCGGAACTCATTTTGAGATATATCCCATAAGAGCCACCTATCAAACTGCAATTCTCTATAAGTAAGTCTGAACAATCGTTTGTAGATGAAGTTTCGTATCCATAAATTAGTGCACCACTATTGCTGGTTGAAAGATTTTCACTTTTTAAAATACAATATTTAATGCTGACGTGATTCGAATTATCCCCAATTTCTACAGGATTGTAAGCCGAGGTCTTTAAATAATGAATTGTTATATGCTCAAAGCTAATGTATGATGAACCATTTAAGGTGATAACATCATTATAAGCATCTAAACTAATGGTAACTGCTGTTGAGTTTTCATTTTCGGATTTAAACAGAATTGGATTAGAGTTGGTTCCTGTGGCCGTAATTTCCACACCGCCAGTATATGTTCCGTCTCTGAAAAGAAAAATTACTCCACCTGTACCTACGCCATTTGTATTTAAGTCAGCCACAGCGGCAGAAAAGCTCACATAATCAGGAGAATTGCCACCAATAGTTTTTGTTCCTGATAGTTGTCCATAGGCGAGTTTTCCGATTATTAATATTAGTAAGCTAACAATAATTCTTTTCAAAGCCATTTTAATTCTGTTATCTTAGATATTTCTTAGTACATGACAAAAACTCATAATCAATTGTAAATCAAATACTTATTAACAATGCACTATTAATAAATAATGCTAAAAACTCTTGCACAAAACTCTGGCAATCAATACATTAGATAATAAATAG
>JAQUBO010000144.1 GCA_028686735.1 Bacteroidales bacterium | reverse complement strand
CACTAAAAGTTCTTCTTTGACGAGCTTCGGTTGTCAGTTTGTAATTTGATCTTGTTGCCATAAATTTAACGTTTTAATTATTAAAATTCAACTCTTAAAACGGTCAACCTATTTCAGGCATTGACATGTGTAAAACAGAAAACCGATAAACTGATTTTACCCTGAGCGGAGCGCTGTACTGAGCTTGTCGAAGTGTCGAAGGGAAACCGCTCAACCGCCCAACCGATAACCCGCTCAACCGGTAACCCCATAAACATTTCTACTCATAACATTCAAAAAACTTTAAAACAGCATCGGTTTCACTTTCCCAATAATCGTAATTATGGGCAGCATATTCGGGAAAGTGTCCAACAACTTTTAAGTTTGGGTGATAAAATTTTATTGAGTCAAACATCATGCGACTTTGAGTTACTGGCGACACGTTATCTATCTGACCATGACCAATATATGTAGGTACTTTATAATTTTCACAATCATAAGCAAAGCATTCTTTTTCCCACCTTTCAGGAAAATCGGTATAATGTCCTAAAAAAGAATAATACAGATATTCATTTTGCATTTTGGTAATATCAAAATCACCTGATAAACTTGCAGCATTTTTAAAAATCTCGGGCATATAATAAGCCATAAGTGTTGCTCCTCTCCCTCCAGTTGATATTCCGGCAACATTATTGTTTTGTCCTGACAAAAGCAAACCAAATGTCTCCTGAAAGTTTGGAATTTGCGTTTCCATCATCCATGTAATTGTCGGATATTTTTGATAATCAGCAATCGTTTGAGGATACATTTCGAGACAATAATTACTTTTTTTGTAATCAGGGATTACTAGAATATAACCTTTATTCAGGGCTTTCTCACAAAAGCTTGTTTTCTTACACCACTCATCAGAAGGTAAATTCCAACCATGTAAAAGTAAAATTGAGCCAATAATTTCAGTTTCCGGAGGTGGATATTTAATTTCGGTACTAACAACGAAACAACAATCATACTTATAATAAACAATTGTGTCATTCATTCTTTGTATTGGAACAATTGTGTCTTTTAAACTGACATTATTGTCATCACTAAATTCCTTTTTAGCATTGTTATTACAAGAAGCAGCCGCAACCAAAATTAGAATAGATATAAATGAGTTTAGAATACCTGTTTTCATATTAAAAATCAAATAATTATTTGTATTATTGCCCAAAATTAAAAAAATATTAGTGAAAAGTAAGAATAACATTCAAAAGATTGGATTAACCACTGCAATTGCTGTTGTGGTTGCAAATATGGTTGGAACTGGCGTCTTTACTAGTTTAGGCTTTCAAGTGATAGATATTAAAGATGGTTTTACTCTATTATTACTTTGGGGAGTCGGTGGAATGTTGGCTTTGTTTGGTAGTTTTTCATACGGAGAATTAGGTGCAAGCTTACCACGGAATGGTGGTGAATATAATTTTCTTTCTCGAATTTATCATCCGTTAGTTGGGTTTCAGGCTGGTTGGGTTTCGATAATGATTGGTTTTGCAGCTCCCATTGCAGCAGCATCTTTAGCTTTAGGTGATTATACCATTGGCATTTTTGGAACTTCTGATCCTTCACCATGGGTAGAGAAAGTAATCGCTATTATAGTAGTAATCGCAGTATCATTAATTCATCTATCTAATCTAAAAACCGTCTCCAAATTTCAAAAATGGTTTACGGCGTTTAAAATTATTTTAATCGTTGTTTTAATAATCCTTGGATTTGCGTTAAGCGAGGGGTCTGAAATTAGTTTCGCACCATCAAAACACAGTTTTAATGACATGTTCACAATGGCATTTGCTGGTTCGTTGGTTTGGGTTATGCTTGCATATTCTGGATGGAATGCAGCAGCTTATATTGTAGATGATATGAAAAACCCAGCAAAAAATCTACCTAAGTCATTATTAATCGGAACAGCTGTAGTGTCGATATTATATGTTTTATTAAATATGATGTTCCTTTATGTCGCACCTATTGATGATTTAATGTTTCAGAAAGATGTTGGTAATGTTGCTGCCAAACATATTTTTGGTAATTCAGGAGCAGCTGCAGTTTCTGGCTTAATTGCTTTTGCTCTGATTTCGGCTATTAGTTCAATGGTTTGGGCTGGTCCAAGAGTAAGTGCTGCTATCGGCGAAGATATGTCTGTTTTTAGATTTCTAAATACAAGAAATAAAAACAATGTTCCTAATATTGGAATTTTCTTTCAATTAATATTGATTATTCCTATGATACTTTTTGTACCTTTTGATAAATTAATTGAATTTACCTCTGTACTATTGAGCATATTCTCATTCTTAGCTGTGCTAGGAGTCTTTATACTTCGAATAAGACAGCCAGAATTAAAACGGCCATACAAAGCGTGGGGATACCCTGTAACTCCGGCAATTTATTTAATTATTACTGGTTGGATGATTGTCTATTTCTTGAGAATGAAACCAAATAACTTATATGCAATTATTATAACAATAGCATTTGGGGTGTTGTTTTATTTCCTTTGTAGAATTAAAGACAAAAAAGAAAAGATATCAAAAACACAAATCGACAAATAAAACTTTATAATTTACCAATTCAAATATATCTAAATGAAATTCAAATTTTTGACCTTTATAATCATTGTAGGGTTTGTTAGCTCTTTATGTGCTTGCAATACAAATTCAGAAAATAAGAAAGAAACAGAATCGAAAGAAAATATTGTTGTTATTGAAAAGCCTAGCCCAATTGATACATTCTCTTATCAGGGTTATAACACAGTTGCCAGAATATTAGCAGGTAAAATGCCTAATGATACAGTTTTCTTGTCAGATATTGTTGCAAGTTCAGCTTTTAAATCACATAAAAGCATTTTTAATAATATTTGGACATCTCACAAAGACAATCTTGATATTATCACAGAATGGAGTAAACAAAATATAACAAATCAAGATACTGTTTTTTACCCTTTTGGGGGGCCTGATTTCAATTATTTAGATGCTTTTTTTCCTGACTCAAAGCTTTGCATGTTGATTGGACTAGAAAAAGGTGGCGTTATCCCCTTTTCTGATGAAAAATCTATTAGTAATGCCTCTGAAATTTTAAATATGGTTAATAGCTCTGTACAGTCAAACCTAAACTGGAGTTTTTTTAGAACTATTAGTATGAGAAAAGATTTAGCAGGATATTTAGAAGGAACTTTACCTATAATTATGATGTTCATGTCACGTCATGATTATGATATAGTTAATGTAAATCCAGTTTTTCTAAATAATCAAGGTCTGTTCGAATATACAGATAAGGATAATGTATTCGCTTATACACTGCAAAAAGATTTTAACGATTCGTATGAAATAATTTATAAAAAACCCGAGGAATCTGAAATGCGAAAACTGTACTACTTTTCTATGGATGTTGGTGATACTGTAGTAAATAAAAAATCTTTTTCATTAATGATGGAAAATTATTTTAATGGTAAAACCACATTCTTAAAAGCAGCTTCGTATCTGTTAGATATGGAAGGTTTTGATTTTATTAAAGAGGAAATTCTTGATAATAGTAAAGAAATTGTAACTGGACCATCAGGTATGCAACATCGCTTTTTTAATGATTTATGGAAAATAGATTATTATGGAAGTTATGTCGGACCCATCAGATTATTTTATGATCGTCAACAAAATGATTTAAAAGATGCTTATAAAAATAACGATGTTAAAGACTTACCTTTTACATTTGATTATCATCAGACATATTGTAGTTTAATTATCGCAAGAAAGAAATAATAATAACACACTTTATTTCTTCCCGATACAGTAAAAATAACCGTCCCTAGATGCAACATACAATCTTTTATTATGGATTATTGGAGTTGCTTCGCCTCTGATATTGATATTCTTTTCTAGTAATTTAAAATTACATTTCTCATCATACTCAAACATATATAAGCCATTATAAGTAAGCGTAATAAGTCTATTTTCGGTAAATATAGGAGTAGAAACCGAAATTCCTGTTTTATATTTGAATACTAACTGTGGTTTCAAGTGTGTGTGTGTGTTATTTGGGCACAGTGTGGAATCGTCAGGGTTAGTAAATTCATTTTCAACTACGTAAGTATAACCGTCTATTCCTACAAATGCTGCTAAAGAATTCTGATTTTTACTTATATACATGTCATTAATTGCACAAGAGCCAATAATCCCGCCACGCCAGTCGGTAAAAACACTGTCTTCTGTTGGGAAAAACCAAACGACACAAGAATCCTGATGTTTTGATGGATCAATCAACATTGCACCACCTTTGCCTGTTATGTATTGCTTTTCAATTGAAATAAGAATACAGCTATCACGAGTAATAATTGGCGAGCCATCCATATCAGCTCCTGTGTAAAAAGAAAAATCAATTTCTTGCGTATTTCTGTTATAACCATACAAATATCCTGCACCAGAAGTTATATAAATATGGTTACGCAACAGAGACGGTGCACTTTCTATTACCACATTTGTATGATGTGCATTTAAGTCTTTATCTGTGTAAAGTTTCAAATTTAGGTATTCATCGGGTTGTTTTATACCATTACGATATTTTATTGAGTCTGGATTGGGATTTAATGCCACAAAATGTCCAGTTTCTAAACCAATAAATAGAGTATCATCAACAATAAGAGCTGTACCATCAACATCTCTACTAAAGGAACCGCCTTTAACAGAATTATATCTCCACAATTCTTTACCTGTTTTGTAAGAGATAGCTCTATAACTTGGTATTATATTATCCCATAAGTCTTTCTCAAATCCTCTTCTGCTCCCTTGAAAAATCACGTATTTGTCTGGGTCATTTTCATCTTTGTTGGAATTAACCCACATACTTCCAGAGCTTTTAATCACATCGTCATATTTATACATCCATACAACTTTGCCCGTTTCAGCATTAATTTTTCGCAAATTATAATCATAAGCACCTTGAACAAGAAATAGTTTCGTGCCTTCCTGTACAAGAATTGGTTGTCCAGTCCAACCTGCACCATACATTTTTACTGTATCTTTAGTTTTATTAGGAATAACTGTAAAACCTCCACCCAAATTTGTTTTCCAAATAACATCTAATTTTTCGGGAGCCTGATTTCCATAGTAATTACGAGTTTCGTTACCTAAAAAAGTAGGAATTATAAGACTTACACTATCTTGTGCAAAACAAGTTATCGAACAAAGAACAAAAATAAGACATGTTCTAATCAAAGGTAATCCCGGGATATTCGGTAAGTTTAAGAATTTGCTCATATTCATCTGGTAAAGGAGAAAGCATATAACGTAGTGGATTTACAGCTGCCCCGTTAATTAAAACCTCATAATGCAGATGCGGACCAGTAGAAAGACCAGTATTTCCAACTGTTCCAATTTGCTCACCACGTTTTACTTTTTGACCTTTTTTTACATTTATAGTATATAAGTGAGCATATCGTGTCGAAAGTCCGTCAACTCCATGGTCAATAAGAATAGAATTTCCATACCCGCTGCCTGTATTATTACGTTCAATTCCAATAATAGTTCCTCCGCCCGATGCGTAAATTGGAGTTCCATGAGCTGCTGTTAAATCCAGGCCCTTGTGCATGTGAACTATCCCAAGTATAGGATGTGGTCGATAACCAAAGAACGAACCTATCCGTGTGAGTTCATTAACATGTATTGGCTGTAAAATAGGCAAAGCACGATAAGTGTCTTCTCTTTCTTTAATTAGTTTAATCAACTCGTTATATGACAACGACTGAATATTAAGTTTAGTTTCTACTTTATCAAGTTTCTTTGCAACATCCTTAACTATATCGGTACTTTCAAAGCCTTCAAGATGCTTATATCTATTTATGCCTCCAATCCCTGAATTTCTAATTGTAAAAGGAATACTGTCTTGCTGATAAGTTGTACGATAAATAAAATTATCACGATCTGCAATATCTTCTAACAACTTATCACTCTCCTCAAGACGTTTGCTCATTTTTGCATAATTCCGTTTTAAGAACTTATTTTCAGCTCTTAATAATCTTTCTTCGGGCGACTCAAAAACTACAATATACAAGAACATAATTAATGCTCCAAAAGCTACCGACGAAATCGTATAAGGGATAAGCTTAATTAACGTCCTTTTGAAACTAAATTTAATCTTCTCATACTGAAGAGTTTCTGGGTTAAATTTATATTTAGATTTAAAAAACTGCATGAGTTTTATTTATTTTTTTTTAATATCATTAAAATTCTGTGCAAAATTAAGAATTTACTCTAAATTTGCAAATTCTATTGATTGATTATATACGTAAGTTACTAAAATAAGATAAAATGATGAACTCTAAGCAGATACGTAACACTTTTAAGGAGTATTTTGAAGAAAAAGGACATAAAATTGTACCAAGTGCCTCAATGATTATCAAAGGAGACCCAAGTCTTATGTTTACAAATGCTGGAATGAACCAATTTAAAGATGTATTTTTAGACATTAGAAAGCCCGAATACGAAAGACTTGCAAACTCTCAAAAATGCCTTAGAGTATCCGGAAAACACAACGATTTAGAAGATGTTGGACGAGATACATACCATCATACCATGTTCGAGATGCTAGGAAACTGGTCATTTGGCGATTATTTTAAAGCCGAAGCCATCGAATATGCGTGGGAACTACTTACAGAGGTCTTTAAAATTGAAAAAGAACGCTTGTATATCACTGTTTTTGGTGGTGATACTAACGATAATATGCCTGTTGATACCGAAGCCGAAAAAATCTGGGAAAAATTTGTTCCAAAAGATAGAATATTGCATGGATCAAAAAAAGATAATTTTTGGGAAATGGGCGAAACAGGACCTTGTGGACCTTGCTCCGAAATACATATCGACTTACGTAACGAGTCTGAAAGACAACAAATAAACGGCAGAGATTTGGTCAACTTAGACCACAACGAAGTTATCGAAATTTGGAACCTTGTTTTTATACAATTTAATCGGAAACATGACGGAAGTCTGCACCCATTACCACAAAAACATGTTGATACAGGTATGGGATTCGAAAGATTATGTGCAGTTTTACAAGGTAAAAAATCAAATTATGATACCGACCTTTTCCAGACTATTATCAAAGAAATTACAAAGATTTCAGGAAAAGATTACGGCAAAGACATTAAAACGGATATGGCTCTAAGAGTGGTTTCAGACCACTTGCGAGCAGTCGCTTTTGCTATTGCAGATGGACTACTACCATCAAACAATAAAGCAGGATATGTTATAAGACGAATTTTAAGACGAGCAGTTAGATATGCATATTCGTTTCTAGACATTAAAGAGCCTTTTTTGTTTAAAATAGTCGATACCCTCACCGAGCTAATGGGCGAAGCTTTCCCAGAACTAATATCACAAAAAGAATTAATTAAAAATGTTATTAAAGAAGAGGAAACTGTTTTTTTACGAACTCTTGACAAAGGTATCAGACTAATAGAACAGGAAATTAAAAAAACCAAAACAGAAAATAAATCAGAAATAGGCGGAAAGCAAGCGTTTATACTATACGACACCTACGGGTTTCCGTTTGACCTCACCGAACTCATATCAAAAGAAAACAATCTTACGGTTAACAAATCGGAATTTGATGCCGAAATGAAAAAACAAAAAGACCGTGCTCGAAATGCTGCAGATACCGACACCAGTGAATGGACTATAATATTACCCAATAGCAAAGACTGTGAATTTGTTGGATATGACACAACAGAGGCACTTGTCAAAATATCAAAATACCGAAAAGTAGAACAAAAAAAAGCGGTTTTGTATCATCTTGTATTTAATAAAACTCCTTTTTATGCCGAAGCTGGTGGGCAAGTTGGCGATACAGGATTTATCGAAAATAACGGACAGAAATATAGCATTACAAATACGATTAAAGAGCATAACGAAACTATTCATATCTTAAAACAAGTACCCGATAATCCTCAAAATGAATTTAGAGCTGTTGTGAATAAACAAAAGAGAGAGGCAACTGCCGCAAACCATACTGCAACTCACTTATTACACCATGCTCTACGTGAAATTCTTGGCACTCATGTTGAACAAAAAGGTTCACTTGTAAATAGCGATAAATTAAGATTCGATTTTTCACACTTTAATAAAATGACAGATGAAGAAATTCGTGAAGTCGAGACAAAAGTTAATAATACAATTCGTAATAACATCAATTTAGAGGAAAATAGACTCATGAAAATTGAGGATGCTAAAAAATTAGGTGCAATATCATTATTTGGTGAAAAATATGGTGATATAGTCAGAGTCGTTAAATTCGATGAGTCTGTTGAACTTTGTGGTGGAACTCACACCGAAAACACTGGTCGAATTGGATTCTTTAAAATTATTTCTGAAGGTGGAATTGCTGCAGGAGTACGAAGAATTGAAGCAATAACTGGTGAAGTTGCAGAAAAAATGATATTTACAAAACTTGATGATTTACAAAAAATTGCAGAAAAACTCAACAACCCAAAACAAATTGAAGCAACAGTACAGGCTTTAATAGATGAAAATACTAAACTCAAAAAACAAATTGAAAGGGTTAATCTCGCACAAATAAAAGCAATAAAAAAAGAACTGATTTCTGCAGCAGAAGATTACCAAGATGTGAAAATTATCATAAATTCAATAACCCTTTCTGACAGTAACGGACTTAAAGAGATTTGTGCACAGATTAGAGCAGAAGTTAAAACATTCGCCTGCGTATTAGGAACTGTTATTGATAATAAACCATATATTGCTATTGCATTCTCCGAAAATCTTACAAAAGAAAAAGAATTGCATGCAGGAAACCTTATTCGCGAAACTGCTAAACTTATAAATGGTGGCGGCGGTGGACAGCCTTTTATTGCAACCGCTGGAGGCAAGAATCCAAATGGAATTGATAATGCCCTTGAGTTTGCAAAAAAGAAAATCAAGGAAACGCTATAACCCAAATTACGAAAGTGTAACAAAGTGTTAGCTTAAAATATATATAACTAATCAGTGCCAAAAATAATACTTAATTTGACTGTTTGTTTGCAAGTTGCCGTTTGATTTGTTAAAAACTTATTGTTTTTTATAATTTTAAAGTCCTTTATTATCCGATATTCCTATGTTTATTTATTGTCATGAAAACTAAACCGCTCTCATAAGCTATAGTATTTTAGAATAACCTGTTATCAACAATCGTGGGTCGTCATTTCTAATAACTATTTGCCTTAAATATGCAAAAAGCAATTACAATACCCAATAGAGCATTTTGTAATTAAATTGGTATAACCCGCATTATTACTTCGTGAGGGCTTCGCCGTTCATACGATTAGCTTTGTGTAGCTGGTAGGCGTCGAAACTTGCAGATATATCCTTATATTTACTCACATTTTTATTATATTTATAGGTGTTCGTGAGCTAAAGGTTCAAGAGTTTCGCAACGAAGCAGATGC
>JAQUBO010000016.1 GCA_028686735.1 Bacteroidales bacterium | reverse complement strand
TATGTCTATGTATAGATGCTCAGGCATATTTATTTGTCTGCCTCATTTTTATTGCTGTCACACGAATGAATAATACTATTTAGCATTCTTTCTGTCTCAGAGGCTCCTTCGCCAAGTAAAAAACCAATTTTTTGAACCATTCCTAGATTTTTCTCAATAACGTCGGTGATACGAGTTATTACCTCATCTTTTCTAATCTCGGGTTGATATAGATTTTTAAAAACAGCTCCGATAATTTTTCCTCTTTTTATTGGGAATACAGAAATATTTAGTAATTTATTATCAAAATCAATGTCTTTATTTTCAACATTTTCGTTTTTTTGAACAACAAAGCTAAAAAGTTGATAAATTTGGTGTGGTAATAAAGTTTTGATATCGGCATTAATCAAACCAGGTATTATATCGTTGATTTCTTTAGCTTCTTTACCAATTAGTTCAATAAATTGAGTATTGGATTGTATAATCTTTAGTTTGTCGTCAACAATAACAACACTAGAGGGGATTTTTTCGAGTATAGCTTTTGTTAAAGACATGCTTTCTTGCACATTTGCGTGGTCTTTACGCAATTTAGCTTCGGATACTTCAAGAGCTTTTTGTGTTTCGGCAAGTTCGATATTTGTTGCAGTCAGTTTATTTATAAATTCTTGTCGGTTTTTTGATGTAAAACTAATGCACATTTCTGGTTTTACTAATTCTTTGGCAACATCACTTGCAAACTCATAACAATTATCGTATCCACAGCTTTTACATCCTATATCGGTATATGTTTCTTTACCAAGCAATTTGAGTACTTCTTTAATTTTTTTCTCTGATGGTGGAGTTATTCGTTGGTCGTTTACTGTATATGTTCGTGAAAAATCTAATTTTAAATATTTTTTAATATTTTTATTCCATATTTCTTCATTAAGAAGTCCTTGTCTTTTATTGTAGTAATTAACAACTTGGCTGTGATTTAATAGATAGTTTGATGTATTTGAGGAACATGGCCCCATATTACAGCCATCGCAATAAAAAAGATTGAGATGATGTTTAATTTCATTGTAATTTGCGAAATTAAGTATGTTTTTTACAAACTTATTAGGTCCTTCTTGTGTTATTATCTTTGATTTTCCTGGTATGTGGTCAATATCTGCGGCATCGAGTATTCCTCTGCTTATTGGGAAAAGTGATCCTTTTGAGCCAATTGGTTGGTCAAATTCACTAAATTCAACAGCATTTTCATAAATATTATTTTTTTTGAACATAATACGAAGTTCTTCAAAACCAATATGTTCATTTATCAGTCCATTATATCGCAAAATTTCTTTTTTTTGTGCTAAGCAAGAACTAATTGCAATTATAATTGCCTGCTCTCCATGTATTTCGCGCATAACTTTTGCTGTTGCTACCATTGGGCTATCTATTTTAGCAATAGAGTCTATAATGTGAGGCTGAAATTTTTCGATATATTCGTAAACAGGAGGACAGTTCGCAGTAATTATATATTTGCCTTTAAAATCAGTAAAAGTTTCTTTGTACTTTGCAGCTATAAGATCAGCTCCGAATGAAATTTCATTTACAAAATCAAATCCTAGAGCCCTAAACATACCTACAAAATTCCGATAATCAGAGATGTCGGGAAATTCTGATGCAATTGATGGGTCAACTATTGCGATACATTTATTGCTTTTATCTGATAAATGTTTGGAGACCTCTTCAATTGATTGTGCATATTGTATTGCTTTAGGACCGCAACTCACATAACAATTTCCACAACCAATACATCTATCATGATTTATTTCAAGATTGTTTGAATTAGAAACTATTGAAATAGCTTTTGTTGGGCAAGCCCTAACACAAGCGTAACAGTGAGTACAAGTTTCATTATTGATGCTTATTAATGGTTTATTTTGCATGTTATTTTTTATTCAAATATGTTTCAACTATTGCAATGGCTTTTTGTGGAGTAATTTCGTGATAAATATCTTCTTCGACGAACATAATTGGGCCTAAACTACATTTTCCGAAGCAGTGCCCACCTTTTAGATGTACCTCATTGTCGAGATTATTATTTATAATATACTCTTGTAGAGCAGATACAACCTCACGGTTTTTACGGCTAAAGCATGATGATCCTAAGCAAATTGTTATTTGTATTTTATTGTCCATATTTATTTTCTCCCAATACTATAGTAAACAAAACCTTGCTGTCTAACCTCTTCGGGGTCGTATATATTTCTTCCATCAAGGATTAATTTCTCTTTCATGTTTTGCATTTTCGGATAGTTTAATATTCTAAACTCTGTCCATTCGGTTACAAGCATTAACGCATCAGCATTCTCCAATGCTTTATAAGGTTCATTAACATATTCGATTTTATTCCCAAGTATTCGTTTAGCCTCTTCCATAGCAACCGGATCGTAAGCAAATACATTTACTCCTTCTGATATGAGTTTGTCGATTAATACAAGTGCAGGAGCTTCTCGCATATCGTCAGTGTTTGGTTTAAATGATAATCCCCACAAAGCGACTTTTTTTCCTTTTATATTACCGTTAAAATGCTTTATCAGTTTATGATATAATGTTTCTTTTTGCCTATTGTTAACTCTTTCGACAGATTTTAATATCTCTAAGGAGTAGCCTTTTTCATCAGCTGTTTTGATTATTGCTTTTACGTCTTTTGGAAAACACGAGCCGCCATAACCTGTTCCTGCATATATAAAATATGGTCCAATTCTTTTGTCTGTTCCAATTCCACGTCTTACTGAATTAATGTCAGCACCAACAATCTCACAAAAATTAGCAATATCGTTCATAAAAGATATTTTGGTTGCTAATAGTGCATTTGCTGTGTATTTTGTGAGTTCTGCTGATGGAATATCCATATAGATTATGGGGTGTCCATTTAGTACAAATGGTTTATATAATCTGTCGATAATATCTTTTGCTCTTTCACTGTCGGTACCAACAACAATGCGATCTGGATGCAAACAATCATCAATGGCATCTCCCTCTTTTAAAAACTCAGGATTAGAAGCAACATCAAATTCTATGCTAGCATTTCTATCTTTAAGCTCTTTGCTTATTACTGTCCGCACTTTTTCAGCAGTCCCTATTGGAACAGTACTTTTTGTTATTATCACCATATAGTGATCCATATTTTTCCCGATTTCTTTGGCAACTTTTAAAACATATTGTAAATCGGCACTACCATCTTCCTCTGGTGGAGTTCCGACAGCAATAAAAACAGCTTCGGCATTTTTTATACTTTCAAAAATATCAGTAGTAAAGCTAAGTCTGTTTTTGTCGAAATTTCGTTTTACCATTGTTTCAAGCCCTGGCTCCCAAATCGGCATAATCCCTTTTTTGAGATTTTCTATTTTATTTTCGTCAATATCAAGACAGGATGTTATAACTCCCATCTCGGCAAAGCATGTTCCCGAGACTAATCCAACATAACCGGTTCCAATAATTGATATTTTCATATTTTTTGGTAAATTTATTGATTAAAAAATTAATTCGTTTAATAGTTCAGTGTCTTCAATGCGTCCTAATGAGTAATCATCATTTCCATTGTAGATTCTAAGTTTTTTATAAAAATACAAATTTGCATAATTTTCTGCTAAATTCACATTTTTATCTATAATAAATATTTTGACAATATTTTCGTCTGATTGTTTATATATTTCACAAAAGCAGTAATGGATTTCATCGTCTTGTTCTAATTTTGAAGCATATCGTCCGGGTGGGGGAATAAGTTTTTCTTTTTCTTCGATATCTATTTTGCCGATAAGCCCTTGTCCGTTTATTTTACTAAGTGAGCTTAATTTACCCCTAAGAAAATATTGATGGTCGAGATACGCATTTGCTTTCATTATTTGTCCTTCAAAAATAGCTTTTCGGATACGCGTAGAACTAACTGCCTCGTTTTCTATGTCTTGTTGAGGGATTTCTTCGACGGCAAAGTCTCGTTGTTTACTTAACTTGTATAAATACTCGTAATCTCCTTCTCGATTATGTCCAAAATGATGATTAAAACCTACAACAATAATCTTTGCTTTTAATTTGTCTAAGAGTATGTCATTTACGAAGGTTTGTGAACTTATTTTAGCAAAATCGATTGTAAAATCAATAACAAAAAGATGGTTTAATTGTGTTTTAGCCAACATTTTAGCTTTTTCATTTTGGGTATTTATCAGTTTTAAATCTTTTGATTTATCTGGGAATAGCACTTTTCTAGGATGTGGATGGAAAGTTATTAAGACAGATTCTCCATTTATTTCTTTTGCAAGCTGATTTAGTCTTGCAATAATAATTGCATGACCAACATGCACCCCGTCAAAAGTTCCAGTTGTAACAACTGGATTCTTTATTTCTCCAAAATTATCGAAATTATAATGAATTTTCATTTTTTATTTTTTCTTTTACAAAGTAAGCAACTTTTTCCATTGATGTAACCATATCGTAGTTTTCAATATAAACATCCTCTGGTACATTAAGAGGTATTGAAGTGAAATTCAAGATACCTTTTATTCCAGCAAATACAAGTCTATCTGTAATATCTTGTGCTTCGGTAGGAGCTAATGATAATATGGCGATTGTAGCATAAGTGTCTTTCAGTATTTTCTCGAGATTATCGATATGATAGGATTTAATTCCTGAGATAATTCTGTTTACTTTAGCAGAGTCATTTTCAAAAGCGGCAACAATCTCAATTTTACTTTGTTTTGAGTTAAAATAGTTACTAATTGCTTTTCCAAGATGTCCCATACCAATGATAATAGCATTTATTTGAGTTCCGCCATCAAGTATTTGATTAATTTTTTTGATTAGTTCTTTAACAGAATATCCTTTTCGTTGAGTACCTGTATAACCTATTAGCATAATGTCGCGTCGTACTTGTACAGGGGTTAAATGCAAGAGACTTGCCAGCTCATGTGAATATATATATTCGCTTTGATTATCTTGATATGTTTGTAAGACTCGGCGATACATGCTTAGTCTTTCAATTGTTTTTTCGGGTAGCATATATTATTTAGTTAAAATTATTGTTACTTTAGTACCTTTATTTACTTCACTAGTTAATACTATTTCAGCATCGTAGTTTTCGAGGATTTTTTTGACAATAGATAAACCAAGTCCACTTCCAGGGATTTTGTTGGTTTCTTTGTTTTTAATCCTGACAAATTCTTTAAAAAGTTTATTTTGATCCTCTTTGCTTATCCCAATACCAGTATCTGCAATTATTATTTTAATTTTATCTTTGCATTCTCGAATTGTACAATCTACTCTACCACCATGTTTGTTGTATTTTACAGCATTTGAAAATATATTGTTTAGTACTATTTCTAAATCGTTTATATCAAAGTTGTATATTACTTTCGAATTGCAATTAAGATAAATATTTACGTCCTTTTGTATTGCCATTGGGTTTATTGCAGCAATACAAGTTTTTGCAACTTCTCCTATGTCGGTTGGCAAAGGATTTCTTTTTGCTTGTCCCGATTCTATTTTTGTTAAATCTAATAAATCCATTATCATACCTCTCATAGCGTTTAAGCGCTCAATAGATCTATCAATCATTGGGATGTAATCAGCAACATATTTGCCGTTTTTTTGATCTTTTATAATTTTAAGATATCCTTCTACTGCATTAACAGGTGATTTTAATTCGTGTGATAAAAGTGATAGAAATTGGAATCTTATATGTTTTCCTTCTTTTTGTAATCTAGAAGTCATTTGTTTTAAAAAGAGCTGTTTGGTGATGTTTTCTATTGAGCCTCTTAGCTCTTGTGGAGTAAATGGCTTGGGTACAAAATCAATAGCTCCGTGTCTTGTTGCCTTTACTGCGAGCTCTAGTGAAGCATAAGATGTAATCATTATAACTTTTGAGTCAATTTCGTGCTCATTTATGTATTCAAGTACATCAACTCCTTGTATCCCAGGTAGCTTGTTATCTAGTAAAATAATATGATAATTATCAGATTTTATCTTTTCGATTGCAATTTCGCCAGTTTCTGCTTCGCTTACATCAAACCCTATAGGCTCGTCCATAAAAGGATAATCTACTTCGAATTTGTCTATTATTCGTTTAATTCCAGATCTAATCCCAAACTCATCATCAACAACTAATACTTTTAAATTATCCATAATTTTGAGGTTTTAGTAATTTCTTTAATTCTTCTGCAATTTTTTCTGATTCAACTCCTTTTTCAAGATATAAATCTGCTTTTATCCACGAATTATCTGTATTGAATTTATATCCTGTTTCGGCTGTTACTGCTGTGGAGATAATAACTGGAATATCTGGATACATTTTTTTTGTTTGGTACGAAAGAATAAAACCGCTATCATCGTTTTCCATCATAAGATCAAAAATTGCAGCATCAAATCCCCCAATTTTAATTAATTGTTCGGCTTCTTTTTGAGAGCTTGCAGTTATTACAGTAAATCCTGCAGTTTCTAACCGAAATTTTGTTTGAAACAAATAGTCAAAATCATCATCTGCTAAAAGAATTGTTTTATTTATTTTCATATTTAATTTTCGTTTAGTTGTGGTAAAATTATTGTAAATATTGTCCCAGTTTCTCCTTTTTGTGGATTGCTGTTTGATTTTACATGAATTTTTCCTTTATGCATTTTTATTATTCCATAAGTTGTTGGAAGTCCAAGTCCTGTGCCTTTGCCAAATTCTTTTGTTGTAAAAAATGGTGTAAATAGTTTGTCTTTGTCATCATCTTTAATACCAGTACCAGTATCTTGGAACTTTATTTCCACATTGTCTTTGTCGTTACAGAGTTCAATACTAAGTTTGCCACCATTGGGCATAGCTTCTATTGCATTTTTTATAATATTTGTAATTGCTTGTGTCATTTGTTCTTCATCAATTGATGTGCTAAAGTTACTTAAATAACATTTTTGTTCAACTTCAATATTAGCTGGTATAATAACTGCTTTTAAGCAATTATTAATAAACTCTGCAATATTAACTGATGTGAACTTTACTTTATTTTTTCTAGCAAAATTAAGTAAGCCACTAACAATTTTTTTGCAGCGTAATGCCTGTTCTGTTATTAATTTTAAGTCTTCGTAGGCTTCATCACTAGGATTTATCTCATCGAGCATAATATTTGAGTACATTATTACAACTCCTAGAGGATTGTTTATTTCGTGTGCTATGCCAGCTGCTAACTGTCCTAGATGTGCTAATTTCTCACTTTGTTTGAGAGCTTGTTGCACAGTTTCGAGCTTAGTGTTTTTTGTGTTAAGCTCATTTACCATATTTTTTAATTTATCTAAGGTATAAGGTAAGCACATATCAACTTCGGCAAGTCCCCGCAGCACCGCAATTGCATGTTCTCTACACGATTCATAACCGCAAGCATGACAATCTAATCTATCTTGCTTGTCATGTTTTCCCATTTTATGATATAATGCTTCAATTTCTTCTTCGCTGGGAGCTTTAACTCTACTATCGTCTTGCGAGAACTCTCGGTTAAGATTAATGTTTTGAAATCTATTAAAGTGGTTTTCCCAGTCTTGAATATTGAGATTTTTTAATTTTGTTTTTACATATCTAGTTATGTACGCTCTATTTTGATATCGTTTCCCTTCTGAGAACATTCCAGGTCCCATGATACAGCCTTCGCAACAAAGTAACTCCAAATTATGGTCATCAATATATCCATTGTCAAACTCATTAATAGCCTCTTTAAAGTTTTCTCGTCCTTCGGCAACAATAATATTTCCTTGAATAAGGTTTTCTTCGATTTTTATAGTATTTATTAGTCCTCTGCTTATTGGAAATACAGCCCCTCTTCCGCCAAGAGGTGGGTCAAACTCAGCAGGCTCGCAGTCTTCGGCTTTAATATTTTCTGTGTCAAATATATTACGAATTTCTTTGAATGTTAGTACGTAATCGGGATCGTCAGATTCTGTTTTTTTTGCGATGCAAGGACCAATAAATACAGTTTTTCGTTCTTCTCCGTATAGCTCTTTAACAACTCTTACAATGGCCATAAGAGGAGACACGATAGGGGCTAAAAACTTTGTTAGCTGTGGGTAGTATTTTGTGATATACGAAACAATTGCTGGACAATCGCTTGATATGTACTTTTTTTGATCGTCAGATAAGATAAGTTCTTCATATTTCATAGCTACTAAATCTGCACCAAAAGAGACTTCAACAACTTTGTCAAATCCAAGTTTCTTTAGCATCCCAACAACAATTTTATGGTCTTTAAATTCTTTGAACTCAGCCGGAAAGGCTGGAGCAACACAGGCTATGGAATTATTGTTTGTTTTAAGAAGATGTAAAACTTGTTGTTCTTCATTGTAAAAACTCTTAGCTTTACGGGTACATACTTTTACACAATTACCACACCCAATACATCTTTCGGTAATAACATTTGCTTGTCCGTTTTGCATACTGATAGCTTTTGCAGGACATTCTCTGATGCATGTATAACAGGTTTTACACCTATCTGCTATAGTAAAGACTAAGGGTTGTTTTTCACTAATTTTCATTGTCTTAAAATATGTTTTTAATTTTGTTGTTTCTATAAAAGCCTTTTATATAAGGGTTTTTTCCTGATGTATTGATATTTGTTTTATCGTCATATTCACATATTGTTTTTCTTACTCGTTTTTGAATATCTTCATTATCAGTTAGTTTTTGTCCACATCCATCTATACACCCATATTTGCAAGATCTTACTTCTACAAATAGATATTTCTCATTGAGTATTTGTTTTTTGTGTTTAATAAGATTTTCGATACCTGATATGCAAGCTATACTATAATATGTTTTATTTATTTTGAATTTATACTCAATAAAATCCTTTTCGGGTTTAATCTCAATTATTCGATTTAATTGTCCGCTTAAGTCATAACGATAAAATAACTCTCGTATAATCCCTTCGGTAATGCCGTGTTTGGTTTCAAAAAATACGCCAGCAGATGAATTTGAGTTTGCAGGTTTGTCGGGAGTTTCTTTCTTTGAAAATGGTAATCTAATACCTAAAGTTTTTATTAGTTTATCAAGCTCATCTGAACTTATAACAAAGTCTATTTCGGGTACTCCTTTATTTGTGTTTTGAGTTTGGACGGCTTCGTATTTATGGGCAATGCATGGGCTAACACTAATTAATAAATCGGTAGGTTCTTGCATTGATAGTATTTTAGCTCCAATTTGTTGCGGAGCAGGAATTTTGCATAAAAAGTCAATAAGTTCGGGCTCTTTTATTTTTATATATTGTTTTGTTGCAGGACAATCGGTGATAATTAGTGGTTGCGGTGTGTTTTTTAATCTGTTTTGGATGATAGTTGTTGCCTCACTAATAAAAAAGTCGTTAAATAATGCCATTGGGTAAACTTTGTTAAAACCGATACTGTGCAAAGCTGCAACAAGCATATTACGAGTATCCTTGAATTTGCGAATATTATAATTTATTGTAAGACTAGCAATCGTAGTAGTAGGTATCATAATACTCTTGGTAGTTTTTTTATTCCCAAGTTTTTCGATAAGCTGATTTATACTAGATTTTGCCATAATAGCTCCTGTTGGGCATGCTGTAACACACAAACCACAATGAATACAGTCGGAGTAAAATAAACCTTTTTGAAAAACTGTTTCTATGCTGGTGTTTTTGCCTCTATTAATTAAATCAATAGCAGAAATACCTAATATTTCATCACAAATTCTAACACATCGTCCACATAAAATGCACTTTGACATATCTCGAACAATACCTGGACTTGAGCGGTCAGTTTTTTTGCTAATTAGGTCGCCGTAAAAGACTTTTTCACGAATATTTAGTTCTTCGGATAGTTTGTGTAATTCGCAATTGCCACTTTTATCACAGTAAAGACAATTTTCGGGGTGATTTGCAAGTAATAGTTCTATAATTGTTTTACGAGCATTTATTACTTCGGGTGAGTGGGTAAAAATCCTCATGTTTTCTTTTATTGGAGTTGAACAGGAGGTGATAAGTTCTCCAGTTTCTACATTCTCTACTACACATAGTCTGCATGCTCCTGTTGGACTTAATTCTTTCATGTTACATAAGGTGGGGATAGATATTCCAATCCTATTTAAAACTGATAGAATTGTTTCGTTACTATCTGC
Source organism: Bacteroidales bacterium (assembly GCA_028686735.1). Taxonomy (GTDB): domain Bacteria; phylum Bacteroidota; class Bacteroidia; order Bacteroidales; family ML635J-15; genus Bact-19. Next base: position 27,899 of record JAQUBO010000016.1, on the reverse strand, counting down.
TGTTTGTTTAGTGTTATTTATGTAACAAGTTATTGTCATATCTTTATTTTATCATTATAGCATTAAATTTACATGATGCCTCGCAAACGCCACACTTGATGCATCTGTCTTGAATAATAAAGTGTGCTTGATGTTCTGTTCCTATAATTGCATCAGTAGGACATTTTTTAGCACATATTCCGCAACCTACACAATTGTCAACTATAACAAAATATTCTTTTAAATTGCGACATACATTGGCTTTACATGTTCTTTCGTATATGTGTTCTTCGTATTCTTGTCTAAATTTTTGTAGTCCACTTAAAATTGTGTTAGGGGCATTTTGTCCAAGTCCACAAAGAGATGTTTTTTGCATTAAACTCGAAATTTGTTCTAATTGTGTAACTCCTTTAAACCTTAATAATGACTCATGTTTGTTATAATCTGATGGCTTTTCGGATATCCGGTTAAGGATTTCTAATAATCTTTGTGAGCCCTCTCGACATGGTATGCATTTGCCACAACTCTCATTGTTTACAAATTTAATAAAATACTTTGTAATGTCTATTATGCAATTTGTTTTATCTAATAATAAAAAACTACCTGAGCCAAGCCATAAATTATTTTTAAATATAGTCTCATAATCTAAGTTAATCGAAAAATTATCAGGGGCAATAAATCCTCCTGATGGACCACCAATATGAATTGCTTTAATGTTTTTTTTGCCTTGTTTTGTAATACATATATCAACAACTTTGTCAACACTACATCCTAAGTCAACTTCAATTACGCCAGTAATATCAGTTTTGCCGCTAATAGAAAATAGTTTAGTCCCAAACGAATTATTTGAGCCAGCTTTTTTAAACTCATCGACACCATGGTTGATAATGTACGGGACATTACAAACTGTTTCGATGTTATTAACAACTGTAGGATACCCAAATAGGCCGTCTTCAGAAGGATAAGGAGGTTTTGGCTTAGGAGTGCCACGTTCACCTTCCATGCTTGCAATAAGTGCTGTTTCTTCACCACAAACATAAGCTCCTGGACCTTTAAAAATTTCGATTTCAATATTTATTCCACTACCAAAAATATCTTCTCCTATAAGTCCTGCTTTTTTAGCTTGTGATAAAGCATTGTTTAGCCTGTCTATAGCTAGAGTATAGGTGTTTCTAATATATATATATGCTTTTTGGGCATGAATTGCGTATGCACTAATTAGCATTCCTTCAATTACAAGATGCGGATTGCTTTCAGCCAAAAGCCTACCAGAGAATGAGCCTGGGTCACTCTCATCAGCGTTGCATATAAAATATTTTTGTGATTTACTGGTATTTAAAGCTTGTTGCCATTTCATACCAGTGTTAAATGCACCGCCTCCGCGTCCTCGTAAACCACTGTTTTCGATAATATTACAGACTTCTGCTGCTGTTTGTTTTGTAATTGTTTTTGCAAAAGCTTTATAGCCGTCATAATTCATGTACGACTTAATCGACTCGGGTTGGATAAATCCGAAGTTTTTTAATATTCTGCGGTTTTGTTTTGCAAAAATATCAAGTTGAAATAGTTCGGGAACATCGTTCCAAGAACTTAGTCCTGTATTAGATATTTGTCCTAATATAAACTTAGATTCGGGTAAAATATGGTTTAAAATGCTATCTAAAATTGTACTAACATAACTAAATGTAAGGTTTTTAAAAAAAATTATTGGTCGTCCATGTATTTGTATGCCAATAACTGGGTCAAATGAGCTTATTCCTAAACTGCCAGTCTCAATTAATTTGTAACTATCTTTGTTATCAAAATATTTTTTTATATATTGTATTGTTGTATCTACTCCTGAGACTATACTCCCAGTATTCCTTTCTACATATATATGCGGTATCTCAACAGGTTTTGGATATTGAGGTTTGTCTTTAAGCTCGGTAGAGTCGATAAAAAGTGCTTTATATGTCTTGTCTTGTAAATTTGTCATTTTATAAATTCAAGTCCGAAAATATTATTTTTATGTCTTCTATAGAAACTTTTGTGTAAAATTTGCCATTAATTGAAATTACAGGTCCTTGGGAACAAGCTCCCATACAGGGGATAATCTCAAGACTAAATAATCCATCATTACTTGTCTCTTTTTCATCGGTTTTTATAAGTTTTTTTATTTCCTCTATCAGACCAATTTCTGAATTTACGTGGCATGCTGAACCTTCACATACTTGAATATGAAACTTACCTTTGGGCTTAAACCTAAATTGGTTGTAAAAAGATGTAATACCAAATATTTTACCTGAGGGAATTCCAGAGTTTTTGCTTAACACTTCAATAAATGCCAAATCTATATAACCAAATTTATCTTGAAATTCTTGTAAATAAGATAGTAATTCATGCTTATATACTTTATCAGGTAATTTTGAGAGGTATTTTTCCATAAATAAGCGCTTATATTTTACAAATATAATAATTGTTATTTAATAAACAATGTTAATATTATAACAAAACTTCGTTTTTAATACTTTTATACGTAAATAATTGTTTAATTTAATGTAATTTATTTAATATTGTGAATTGTATTTGTAAGCTATGGATAAAAATTATTCAATATCTGATTTATCTGAAATATCGGGCATACAAATTCCGACTATTAGGATTTGGGAACAGCGTTATAAAATATTTACTCCTAAACGAACTCCTACAAATTTGAGGCAGTATTCGTATCAGGATTATGTGAAAATGATTCTTGTAAGCTTTTTGGTAAAACGAAATTTTCGTATAGGTCAGGTTGTGCAATTTAGCCCGCTTGAACTGCATAATAGAGTGCGCAATGAGTTGCTAAATCAATCGAAAGAGTATCCAGAAATGCATGCAATGACTATTCAGTTACTGCAAGGTGATGTGGATACATTTGGAGAGTATCTTTTTCAATGTCTGTCAAATATTAGTCCCGATGCATTTGTAATAAAAACATTAGTTCCATTAATTAGTAATTTGAATGTTATTGATTTTGTGGATGAGGCTAATATTGGTAATCAATTGATAGTTAAGAATATTATACAAAAATATTTAATTGTTGTTGCCGAGCGTAAATTACAGAGTGGTTTTTATAATAATAATATACTTATTTTACGTAGCGATAATACTGTTTCGACAAGTCTTTTTATTATTCATTTTTTAGCCGTAATAAAAAAATATAAATCAGATGTTTTTTTTAATTCACTTATAGAGGATTGCGTAGATATATTAGGCGAAAAACTAAACCCTGATGTGGTTTATACTGAATTTAATGAAAGCAAATCTTTTTTTCAGATATGTAGTCTTTTGGACATAATTGAAAATACGTTTCCAGAAGCACAAATTGTTGTTTCAGGAAAATATTTGATGAAATATTGGGAAAAAATCTCCAACAAGATATATATAGCACAAGATTTGGGAAATTTTTATAAATTTCTTTAGATTTTTTTGTTTAAAATTTAACCATAATAATGATTTTATATAATGTCTTGTGTTTTTATCTTTATTATTTTAATTTTGTACCAACTAAAAATTTATGTTTATGAAGTTATTAGAAGGAAAATTGGTTTTAGTTACTGGTGCTGCTCGCGGTATTGGTAAGGCAATTGCAATAGAGTGTGCTAAAGCTGGTGCTGACATTGCATTTACGGACATAAAAAGAGATGAGAACTTTACTTCTCTCGAAAAAGAGTTGAAAGACTTTGGAGTAAAAGCAAAAGGCTATGAGTCTAATGCTGCAAATTTAGAAAGTTCGCAAAAAACAATTGATGAAATATTTACAGATTTTGGCCGTATTGATGTGCTTGTAAATAATGCTGGTATAACAAGGGATACATTACTTATGCGTATGTCAGAGGAACAATGGGATATGGTTATCAATGTAAATCTTAAGTCTGTGTTTAACCTTACGAAAGCTGTTCAAAAAATTATGCTTAAACAACGCAGCGGATCAATTGTAAATATGAGTTCGGTAGTAGGAGTTTCGGGTAATGCCGGACAAACTAATTATTCGGCTTCAAAAGCTGGGATTATTGGTTTTACAAAATCTATTGCTCGTGAATTAGGTCCACGTAATATTCGTTGTAACGCAATCGCTCCTGGATTTATCGCAACAGAAATGACTGACGCAATTCCAGAAGAAGCACGAAAAGAATGGGCAGAAAAAATCCCTTTAAGACGTGCTGGAACTCCTTTAGATGTCGCAAATTTAGTCGTTTTTCTGGGATCTGATATGTCAAGTTATATTTCAGGACAGGTCATTAATGTTTGTGGTGCAATGCTAACTTAATTTAACTTATATATTGGAAATTTATTTTGAATATCCTTATTACTTGATAATAGTAGCTGTAATTGTTGCAGCTGCTATTTCATTTTTTTTGTATTATCAAGACAAAACTTTTAAAGACCTTGAAGTCTGGAAAAAATGGACAATGACATCCTTGAGATTTGTCTTTGTGCTTATCATTTTGCTTTTACTTTTAAGCCCTGTTATTAAAACAAAAGGTCTTATTATTCAAAAACCTGTGATAGTTGTTGCTCAAGATAATTCCTCATCGTTGCTTTTGAATAAAGATTCTGTTTTTTATCAAAATCAGTATAAAACAAATCTTGATAAATTGATAACAGCACTTGGTGATAATTATGATGTTAGGTATTTACAGTTTTCTGAAACTACCGAAAATGATAGTTTACTAAATTTTAGTGGTAAAATGTCTGATGTATCGTCAGTTTTTCCTGAAGTAGTTGCTCGATATGCTGGAATGAATCTTGGTGCGGTTATTTTGGCCACAGACGGGATATATAATAAGGGAATAAATCCAATATACTCGAAAAATTTAGACTTCCCTGTCTATTCGATTGCTATGGGAGATACTGTTTCGCAAAAAGACCTTGTTATTGACAATCTGGTTCATAATAAAATCGCTTTTCTGGGAAATAAATTCCCCTTAAGAATTTATATCTCAGCAGAAAAATGTAACGAGCAAAAAGCAAAATTAACTATTAGCCGCAATGACAAAATTATATACTCATCCGATATAGACATACCTAAAGATGGAAGTATAAATACGATTGATATTGATCTTGATGCTGATAAATTAGGTGTTCAGAAATATGATGTGAAAATTGAACATCTTGAAAATGAAATCTCTTATGCTAATAATGAATCTGTATTTGTGATAAACGTAATTGATAATAGGAATAAGATTTTATTGCTTGCAAATGCTCCTCACCCAGATAATGGGGCAATAAGTTTTGCAATTAAGGATAATCCTGATTTTGAAATTCATACAGAGTTTATCGCTGATTTTAATGGCTCAGTTACCGACTATGATTTAGTTGTTTTACATCAATTACCCTCTGTTCATAATAATATAAACTCTATTATTTCGGAAATTGATAAAAACTCTATTCCTGCTTTGTTTATTTTAGGGAAAGCTACAGATTTGAAAAATCTTAACAATCTTGATAAAGGATTGCAAATTAACGCTTTAAGTAGTAATGCCGATGATGCACAAGCGTTTTTTAATCAAGATTTTGTTTCCTTTAGTTTAAGCTTTGATGAAAAAGAGTTTTTTGATGGCATGTATGCTTTAAAAGTAGTTTTTGGAGATTATAAAACATTGGCAGATGTAAAAGTTTTGCTTTATCAAAAGATTAATGGAATAAAAACAGATAAGCCTTTAATTATGTTTTCGGAACAAAATGGTGTGAAAACTGGATTTATAACTGGCGAAGGTATCTGGAGGTGGCGAATTGATGATTATCGAAAAAATACATCGCATGATAATTATAAAATGCTCATTAATAGGGTTTTTCAGTATATGATAGTGAAAAAAATACAGGATAAACTTTTAGTAGAATCCGCTCAGGTTTTTAGTGAAAATCAGAATGTTGTTTTTACGGCTGAATTTTATAATGAAGCCTATGAATTAGTTAATGGTCTGGGCGTAAAAATGAGTTTAGTAGATAATAATGATAAAGAGTATAATTACTTTTTTGGTAATCAAGGCGATGCATATCGTTTAGATATTGGCAGAATCCCTGCGGGAGAGTACTCTTATGTGGTTGAGTCTGATTTTGATAATAAAACTTATACTGCTAAAGGTAAAATAATTGTTAAGTCAATAAATATTGAGGCACTTAATACTACTGCCAATCATATTGTACTAGAACGTCTTGCAGAGCAAACTGGAGGAAAAGTTTTTTATCCTCATAATATGGATGAAATACCTGTTTCAATTAAAAGTAATAGTGAAATTTCTAGTTTGGCTTACGAAAAAGAAAAACTATATACATTAACTGATTTATTTTTTCTGTTCTTTTTGATAATTGCTTTTGCTGGTACAGAATGGAGTTTAAGAAAGTATTGGGGAGGATATTAGATTGTGTTTATTATTACACTATTTTAGAATTTTGATAATTGTTTTCCAAATTAATTTTATATCTGTTTTGAAACAAGACTCTGCAATGTATTGCAAATTAAGCGCGAGTTTTGCTGGCATTATTTCGTTAATATATGTTTGTTCAGGATTATCAGATTTTAACAGAAGTTCATTTTCATTGCTGTATTCAATTGATGCATAGTCGGTTATTCCTGGTCGTAACGAAAGTACTTTGAGCTGTTTTTGGTTATACATATCAACATATTTTCTAACTTCTGGACGGGGTCCAACAAAACTCATATCTCCAATTAGAACATTTATTAGTTGTGGCAATTCATCAAATTTATATTTTCTAAGATAATATCCAATTTTGGTTACTCTGTTATCTTTTGAACCAACTGTAAGTAGTCCAGATTTATCAGAATTGGGACGCATGGTTCTGAATTTTAATATCTTAAAATCTTTATTGTTTTTTCCAACTCGCACTTGTCGATAAAATACCCCACCTTTTGAATCAATGATTATTAGAATTGATATTATTAGAAATAGTGGGAGCAAAGCCAATAATCCTAAGAAAGCAAAAATTATGTCAAAAACTCGCTTCATTTATCCTATAACTTCTTCTACCGAAGTTTTAACTGCATTTGTAATTGTCTGTAATTGCTCGTTTGTAAGATCATAAAATACAGGCAGACTTATTTCACATTTATAATTGTCAAAAGCCTGTGGATAATCTTTGATGTCATATCCAAGCGACTTGTAAAATGTTAATAATGGCAAGGGTTGGAAATGAACATTTACCGAAACTCCTTTTTCATTTATTCTTGTTATAATCTCATCGCGTTGCGACTCTGTAATATCTTTTATGCGTAATAAATAAACATGGTATGATGATATGCTGTCTGTTGTCTCGTATAATGGTAAACTATATCTTTCATCATGATTAAATGCATTAGAATAAATGTCAAAAATATATCTTCTTTTAACAAGTGTATCATCATTATATCTTGCTAATTCAACTAATCCCATTGAAGCCTGAATATCAGTCATATTTACTTTATATCCAGCTGTGATAACATCGTAACGCCAGTTTCCATTGGTTTTTGCCAGTGCGTCTTTATTTTGTCCATGCAGACCAAGCACACATAAGAATTTGTATAGTTCGTTGTTATCGAATTCTTTTGGCAAATTTAAAGCTACTGCACCTCCTTCGGCTGTAGTAAGGTTTTTAACAGCATGGAAAGAGAATACCGAAATATCTGCTAAAGTTCCTGAATTATTATTTTTATATTTTGCCCCAAGCGAGTGGGCAGCATCAGCCATTATGAGTATTCTGCCCAATTGTGCTTGGATGTCGTTTTCAGGATTAAAAAATTGTTTTATGGCTGGAGCATTTATAATATTATATATTTCATCATAATTACATGGGAGTCCAGCGATATCAACAGGTATTATTACTTTTGTTTTAGTAGTTATTGCAAGTTTAAGTTTTTGAGGATCGATATTAAAACTGTCTTTTTCGACATCAAGCATTACCGGTGTTGCCCCGCAGTGGATAACAACATTTGCAGTTGCACAATATGTGTAAGCAGGGATAATAACTTCATCCCCTTTACCTACTCCAAACCAGCGAAGTATAAGCTCAAGACCTGCTGTTGCAGAGTTTAAACATAAGCATGCCTTGGCACCAGTATATTCTGCAAGTTTTTTTTCGAACAGTTTAGTTTTTGGACCAGTAGTTATCCAGCCTGATTTTAGTGTATCAACAACTTCGGCAATAATTTTGTCGTCAATACGTGGCGGTGAAAAAGGAATCATAATTATAAATTTTAAATCTCAAAATTAAACAAAAATTGTTACTTATCAATCTGTAAGTTAGTAATAGTTATTAAACAAGTTAAGTTTAATTAGTAAATGCAACTTTTCGGAGTACTAATGTTTACTTTAATATTTAAGCCTAAGCTATTACCAATAACTGATGAGGAGAGGATAAATATTTATAAAAATCCATATTTATCTGCCAGAAATATTAGTACTAAAGATAATGTAAAAGAAACTATTGGTGATATTAACCACATTATAAAAAACTTTTTCACTTTTGTTTTTTTTAATATTTTTTTTAAACCTAATTTTGCAACTCCAATTCCAATAATTGCTGCAACATTTAATTGTACTAATGATGTTGGAATGCCTTTAGTTAAAGATGCAAATAATAGTAAACTAGCTGATATAAAGGCTATTATTATGGCTTCAAACTTTCCGAATAATACTATTTCTTTACCTGTATTTTTTAATATTTTATGACCAAAAACTGAACTTCCTATAGCAAAACTTGGTGCGACAATTAATGTTGATAGTAAAATGATTACAATAAAATTTTCGCTGCCTGCAATGTTTAATTCATTTGCAGTCATAGACGCAATTGGTCCAGCAGCATTGGCAACATTATTTGCTCCAATTGAAAAGGCAACATAGCATGACATTAAAATTAATAATCCATTCCAGATAGGTTTAAGATTTGTATTAAGAAATCTTTCTTGTGTATATCCTCTTTTTTTTATTGGCCGATAAATATATTTACCAATTATAAAACTAAGGAAAAAAGAAATTATAGGCAAAATAAACCAAGTTGGAATTATCTCTAAAAATAATTTGTCTGTATTGAGTGAGTTAAGATAGACTGCTACTGCACTTACTGATAATACAGTAGATTGACTTGTAGATTGAGGTATCCCTGCTAAATTAGCAATTAAAAGTGAAATAGCTACTGAAAAAAGGATGATGGATACTACGGTAAATGACATCATTTCTTGTGATAATAAGCCTTTACCCATTGTATTAGTTGTTTCCTTTCCCGCTATTATTGCTCCAAGAAAAACCATTAATCCAAATAGACCAGGAATAAAACTTTTTTTAAGAACATTAGCCCCAAATGCGGCCGAAAATGCTGGTGCAGTACCACTTCCACCCATCATTATTGCTAAAAATATTGCAATAATATAGGGGATTAGTAACTGATGTAATAGGGGAGAAAACATACTTTGTAAATTAAAGATTGTAATAAAAAGAAAGTTCATAGAATTTAAATTCTATGAACTTTCTTTTTTAATATTTTTTTTAATTTAATCTTTTATGCAACGAACAGAATAGCCGTACGACCTTAAACTGCTGAAGTGTGCAGCTTGAGTACTGGTAATGTACAATTCGCGTGAATCGGTACCGTTAATTGTACTCGTCCAGTAGTCACCAGATAAATCCACATTATAAAGTGTAGCATCTACGTCTGTGTTTCGGTAGCCTGCCAAAGGTAATTTGAGCGTTGAGGCAAAAGCACCAGCTTCATCTTGAGTACTCCAAGTTGCTACTTCTGCATTCCATTCAGCTTCAGTTGGCAGTCGGTAACCACTAGGACAAGGATTGTTTGTTCCATTTACACCCTGCCATAAGTCATCATTTGATGTAAGTAGCCAATCTATATCTGAAGCAATGAAATTGCCATGACCTGGGTTGTAGCTGCTAGCTCTTGTACCTATTACACCTGAAGTTCTTAATTGGTGTCCATCTGTAGCACGTCCCCATTGGTATAAGTCTCCATAAGCAGGTTCGCTAGTGCTTGAGGTAGCAACTTGTGTAGCACCTAAGTTGCGATCCATCCAAATTCGACCTGAAGTTGGGTTACTTGTTGAATATGCACCAACCCATGTAGGGATGCCGTTTTCAAGGGTTAAAGTTGCTCCATCAAATCCAGAAGATACAGCTACCCACTCAGATCCATTCCAGTATTGCATTTCGCCAGGTGTGGTTCCATCTACAAGACCATTTTCTGCAGTTTTTGCATGTAATGCATAAGGAACACTTAATAATTGGCTTGTTCCTGTTATGGTGTAGTTCTCACCTCCAGTTAAATCAGTTTCTGTTTTAATAAAATAAGGACCATTAGCCCAATTAATTGCATCAAAATTGTCAGTTGTTGTTCCTGAACCAATTTTAACACTTACTAATCCATTAGCATTAGTCATTGCAACATGTTGTTCAGAGTATATTGATGTACCACTTTCTGAACCTTGCAAAATACTTATCTGCATACCAACTTCTGTGTCAATAACTAAAGCATTTTCACTGTTACGCACGACGGCCTGATAACTCATTTTTTCAGGTGTTTGAGCAAACACACTTACAGTTATTAATACTGTTGCTAAAATTGTAATTAAATTTTTCATAAGTTTTAATTTTTAATAATTTTAAAGGTCTTAACTTCTTTGTTGCTCTGAATTAATTTTAAAAAATACGTAGCAGGTTTTAAGTTGCTCGTAACAATATTTGTTTGGTTATTGATAATTTGTTTGTTTTGTAATAGTTTTCCTTGCATATCGTACAACTCAAAGTATAGACTTGTAAGTTCAAAGTCATTCACTTCTAAAGTAAGATAATTTGTAGTTGGGTTAGGATAAGCCGTAATCAAAAGGTTTATGTCGCGAGCCTCTTCGGTTTCTATTATTGTAGAAATTTCATAAGCTTGTTGTACGCCTTGTGCTACAGACCCACCTGTTCCAGTGTTAGTAGTATAAGCTACTTGACCGATGGTATAACTTGCCGAACCTCCGCTTCCTGAAGCATTGCCGCCAGTTGTGTTAATACTCTCTTGTGCAGTCGCAGTAGAGAGAGAAAGACCTAAAGTTAAAAGTGTTGCCACCCCCAATATTGTTAACTTTTTCCTTCCAAGTTTTAACTCTTTTTGTTTGTGTCGCATTTTTGTAATTGTTAGTTAATATTTTTTTTAAATAACATGTGTAAATTATAAATCTTGTATTAGGTTGTTTAGTTGTTATAATTTATTGAATACAAAGATATGTCTTTTTTGAATATTATTATTATAAAAGTGTTTTTTTTTTTTCATAAATTTCAAAAATTTAGGTTCTTATAAACTTAACTTATTTAGGAAGAGTATTTTACGATATATTTTTTTTATAATAAATTTGATTTTATAGCTAAAAACAATTTGGTATGTAGAAACTGTTGCTTAGTTGAGGTTTTAATGTTTGAGATGGAGTTTGGTTAGAATTTTTAAGGTTTGTACATAACAATATCACTTTAATCATTTTTCGCCAACTGCTGGACGGGGTTAATCTTTAGTATTTGTTAATAAAGCTAAGTGTCTAAGCTATAATGTTTGACTCAAGGCTTGCCAATGCAAGCATAACGCAATATATTGATCCGTTAGCCAGTGGTGAAATGCTGAAATCACACATTATAGATATACACTAATTACATCCAAAATTAACAAATAAGTCTCCCCAATCAATTCCCCAAGTTTCAATCTCCGGACATTCATCTGAAAATGATGTTACTGTGCCGTGTTCAATTTTAGCAAGAATAATATGTTTACTTGCATTTATATCGCATGTGCCTAATGAAGAGTGGAATATGTGCATATATTCACAATAAAATGTTCTGCCACGAAAATATCCATTACCAATATTGTATAAGTTAGCATAATAACAATCACCAGTTAATCTATAATCCCCTGTAGAGGCATGGCATCTAAAGAATAGACTATCACCTTGTAAATTCATTTTGCAATTAAAAATTCCAGCCCAGTTTTGCACTGATAAGTTGTTAAATCTTAATGTGTCGAGAGTGAAGAGATCGCACGCTTGCTCTATTGTTATTTCTTCAATAATTGGAGTTTTAAGATGGATTTTAGGTTTGATACGCTTACGTAAAAAATCACATCCATTATTATCTTTTATTATAAGTTCGTTATTGATAATTTCGTAATGAATGTACGGAATGAGATTTTCGCCAGCAGTAATCGTTATTGAAGATGTTGACGAGTTCTCAAGAATTACTTCAAAATCACTTTCTATTTTAATGCTATTATAGTAATTGATTGGAAACTCAATTGTTTTTATCTCACCATTAGTCTTAAAGCAGCGGTTATTCTCTGTATTACACGATGTTAATAATATTGTTGTAAAAATTATAAGAAAAAACAGTTTCATATCAGTAAAAAAAATATTTTTGCTAAGATAATATTTAAACTTGTGTTTTTATGACTAAAAAGAAAAAAGTATTACTTATAATTTTTATTGTAATTATAATTATTGGGATTGTTGGATATATTTTTAGCAAGAAATATTATGACTATATTTTTGCAGCAAACCTTATAATTGACGAAGAAGTAGCATATATATATATACCAAATGAGTCCGAATATGAAGATGTTCTTGAAATACTAGAGTCTTCGGGGTATGTTATTGATATTGAGGCTTTTAATCAAGTTGCGGAATGGAAAAAATATCCTGTACGAGTTCTTCCTGGACGATATAAACTTAGTAATGGAATGTCTAATAATGAACTTGTTGATTTATTACGTAGTGGAAAGCAGACAACTGTAAGATTAAGCTTTATTAGCCTTAGGAGTTTGCCTATTTTAGCAGGAAAAGTAGCTGTTTATATAGAGGCTGATTCAACCGAAATTGTAAATTTATTAATGGATGATGAAACTGCATCTAAATATGGATTTAATAATAAAACTTTTTCTGCAATGTTTATTCCTAATACCTATGAATTTTACTGGAATACAACCGCAGAAAACTTCGTAGAGCGTATGGCAGTAGAATACAAAAAGTTTTGGACAGATGACCGTAAACAAAAAGCAGCAAATTTGAATATGACGCAATCTGAAGTAAGTACGCTAGCCTCAATTATAGAAAAAGAAACTCAGAAGAATGACGAAAAAACTCGAATGGCAGGAGTTTACATAAATCGGTTAAAAAAAGGTATGCTACTACAAGCTGACCCTACTGTAGTTTTTGCAGTTGGCGATTTTACACTAAAACGAGTCTTAAATAGACATCTTAAAATTGATTCGCCTTATAATACTTATATGTATGCTGGATTACCTCCTGGTCCTATTTGTATTCCATCAACCTCCTCAATAGATGCAGTGCTAAATTATGAAAATCATTCTTATTATTATTTTTGTGCTAAAGATGATTTTTCAGGATATCATGTTTTTGCTTCATCATTATCTCAACATAATGCAAATGCAAGGAAATATCATAATGCTTTAAGAAACATAGGGAGATAAAAGGATATTTGCATTGATGTTGAAACTTTTGGTTTTGCTTTTATCATCTGTTAAAGCAAACAAATTTGAATTTAATAATTGTACTTGTATTATTTAATAACTAAAAATCAAGTATTAGTTTACGTAATTTGTTGGTTAATATGTATTTAGGAGTAGGAATATATTGCAAGTCTTCCTTTTTTTACTCGAATGATTAAAACATAGAGGAGAAAGAAATATCAAAATCATTTTTAATCTCTAAACCTTTTTTAAGTGAAATTTATTAACTTTGTTCGTACGTTTAACGAGAATAAAGTGAAATGAAAGATATATTACTTGAGGCAGCTGAGCTAATTCGACTCAATAAACCTGCTGCAATGTGTACTGTTGTAGAAACAAAAGGTTCCTCGCCAAGAAAATCTGGTACGCGTATGATTGTCTTGCTTGATAAAACTATAATTGGGACTATTGGTGGAGGAAGTGTAGAATACGAAACTATTAAAAGAGCTATAGATGTCATAAAAACTGGGCAACCAATATTATATGATTATAATCTAAAAGATGATCTTCAAATGGAATGCGGCGGAGATATGCAAGTTTATATTGAGGCTTTAGCAAATAAACCAAACTTATATATTTTTGGTGCAGGGCATGTGGGGAAAGCACTTTCTAATTTAGCGGTAAAATTTGATTTTCAAATTACTATAATTGACGAAAGAGACAATATTTTTGATGATTACGATATAAATTTGTTAAATGTTTTTAATGGAGATTTTGTCGAGTTTATAAATACTGCCGATTTTAATGATAAAACATTTGTGACCATTATGACTCACGAGCATAAGCATGATTTTGAGGTTTTGAGTAAGGTATGCAAGAAACCTTATAAATATCTTGGTATGATTGGTAGTAAAACAAAAGTTCGTCAAGCTAAAAATCAACTTCTTGAAAAAAAAATATTGTCTGAAGATAAAATTAATAAAATTGATATGCCAATTGGTATCCGAATAAAATGCGAAACCCCCGAAGAAATTGCGGTTAGTATTGTGGCTAAATTGATAGACGTGAAAAATGATATTTAAAAACGAAATTATGAATTTAGATAATAAAATATCCTTTGTTTTAGATGGAAAAATTCAAATTATAGATTTTAACGATTCTGAATACACACCAACCACAACTTTACTTCATTATCTTCGGTCTTTACCTACTCATAAAAGTGTGAAAGAGGGGTGTGGTGAAGGCGATTGTGGTGCGTGTACAATTGTTATTGGCGAAATTAATTCGGACAAAATTCAGTATCGAGCTTTTGATTCTTGTTTGATATTTTTGCCCTCAATACATGGTAAACAGGTTATTACAACAGAAAATATTGGTAATTCAGATAATCTTCACCCAGTTCAAAAAGCTTTATATGAATTTGACGGCTCACAATGTGGGTTTTGTACTCCAGGGTTTGTGATGTCAATTTATGCTTTATATAAACAAAATCATATTCCTAATAAAACTGAAGTTACAGATGCAATTGCTGGAAATTTGTGTCGTTGCACAGGTTATCGTCCAATTATAGATGCTGCAGAATATGTTTGCAGTAATAAAACTGAAGATATTATTGATAAATCTGAAAAAGAAACTGTCGCATTACTTAATTCTATTAATAAGACTGAAACTATATTTATCTCTAATTCAGAACAAAAGTATTATTTACCATTTTTTAAAAAAGAAGCTCTTAAACTACGAAAAGAAAATCCACAAGCGGTAATAGTATCTGGAGAAACTGATGTGGCTTTACGTGTTACGAAAAAGAACGAGTTAATTCCAAATATTATTGATATATCGCTAGTGAAGGATCTTAAATTTAAAATAGAAACCGATAATGCTTATATATTTGGAGCAAATTATAGCTTAGAAGATGTTCGACAAAATTGTAGAGGGAAATTAGATGCACTTTATGATATGTTGTGTGTGTTTGGCTCTCGGCAAATACGAAATAGAGCATGTTTGGGAGGTAATTTGGGCTCCGCTTCGCCAATTGGAGATGCAATTCCAGTCTTAATGGCTTATGATACGGAGTTGACACTCGAAAGTGTAAATGCTAAACGAACAATTAAACTTCGTGATTTCATTACAGGTTATAGACAAACTAAATGTAATGTTGATGAGTTGATTACTGAAGTTTATGTGCCTTTTCCTACTAAAGAGATAATAATTAAATCCTATAAAATTAGTAAGAGAAAAGATTTGGATATAGCCACAGTAAGTGCATGTTTTTCGTTAAAACTAGAAGCTGGCAAAGTGAAAAATATTTGTGCTTTTTATGGCGGTATGGCTGCTTGGACTAAAAGAGCAATTAATACTGAGAAATATCTAATGGGTAAAGAATGGAACAGAAATAATGTTGAGTTGGCTATGAAAGAACTAGTGAAAGATTTTAAACCTATTTCGGATGCAAGATCAGGAGAAAAAGCTAGAAATATTATGGCCAAAAATTTATTGTTAAAATTTTGGTCAGAAACTGAAAAAGTGAAGTAGGGATGAGAGTAGTTTGAAAATAATGAGGAAAAGTAGAACTTTAAAAATGATTATCGTAATAGAGAGGAAAGTGGTAAATTTTATAGTAAGCAATAGTTTTAAGTACGAAGTGCTAACTCGTAGCTTTAACTTACTCGCAAGTTAAAAATAAACTTATGAAAAATATACAACATGAATCAGCAAAATATCAAGTAAGTGGCGAAGCAATATATATTGATGATATGCTTGTATCAGATAGATTATTGCATGCTTATATTTATACAAGCCCTCATGCTCATGCTAAAATTTTATCTTTTAATCTTGATAAAGCAAAAAAAGTAAGAGGTGTGCATGCTGTTTTATCGTATAAAGATATTCCAGGACGAAATCAAATGGGACCAGTTTTTCATGATGAGCTTGTTTTAGCTGAAAATATAGTTGAATGTGTTGGGCAAGCGATGTTTATTATTGCAGCTGAAAATCAAAGAGCTGCTGATGAAGCAATGGATTTTATTGAGGTGGAATATGAAATATTAAAACCAGTTTTAACTATAAAAGACGCTATTGAAAACAATTCATTATTGCAGCCTGAACGCAAAATTGAGATTGGTGATATAAATGCTGGATTTGCATCTTCAACGCACATATTGGAAGGAGAATTTGAATCTGGAGGACAGGAACATTGGTATCTCGAAACTCAAATTTGTTTGACTATACCAGGAGAAGGTAATGAGATAAAGGCATATTGTTCTACTCAACATCCCTCTGAAACTCAAACAATTATTGCTGAGGTTTTAGGCATTGGGAAACATGAAGTTGAACTGGAGTGCCGTCGTATGGGAGGAGCTTTTGGTGGAAAAGAAACACAAGCTAATCATTTGGCAGCATGGTCTTCGTTGTTGGCTGTTAAAACCAACCGTCCAGTAAAATTAAGGCTTTTTAGAGATATCGATCAAAAAATTACTGGCAAAAGACACCCATATTATTATAAGTATAAAGTCGGATTTGACGATAAAGGGAAAATTATTGCTGCTGATATTAGACATTATTTGAATGGAGGTTATGCTACTGACTTAACAATGGCTATTCTTGAGCGTGGAATGTTGCATGCCGAAAATGCATATTTTATACCCAATATGAAGATTGTTGCAAAACCTATGAAGACAAACTTACCATCAAATGTCGCTTTTAGAGGCTTTGGAGCTCCTCAAGGGATTTTTTGTATCGAAAATATTATTGATAAAATTGCTTTTGCATTAAAAAAAGATACTGTCGAGGTTCAAAAGGAAAATTTTTATGGCATCGATGATAAAAATATGACCCCTTACCAAACAAAACTTAATCATAATAGGCTTTATGTAATATATGACCAAATTATTAAATCATCGAATTATGTAAAACGAAAGCTAGAAATTGATAAGTTTAATAAAGAAAATGATTTTGAGAAAAAGGGAATAGCATTAACGCCTGTTAAGTTCGGAATTTCTTTTACAACTGCTTTTTTAAATCAAGCAGGGGCGTTAATAAATGTGTATAACGACGGAACAATTCTTGTTAATCATGGTGGGACAGAGATGGGACAGGGGCTTTTTACGAAAATTAGAACAATTGCGGCTCTAGAATTTGGAGTTTCTTTAAGTCGAATTAAAATCAATGCTACAAACACTTCTAAAGTGCCTAATACTTCTGCAACTGCGGCTTCATCAGGTACAGATTTGAATGGTATGGCAGTGAAAAATGGAATCGGAAAATTAAAAAAACGCTTGGCTGATTTTACGGCTGATTTACTAAAAAATGAGCATCAAATGTCTTCTAAACCTCAAGATATTGTTTTTGAGTCAGATTTGATATATGATAAAAATTATAGCCAAATAAAATATAAATTTGAGGAGTTAATCAAGAAAGCATATATAGCTCAAATCAGTTTAAGTGCTACTGGTTTTTATCGTACTCCTGATATCCATTTCGATAGGGCTGGTGGTAAAGGAAATCCTTTTCATTACTATGCTTTTGGTATGGGAGTGTCAGAGGTTAGTGTTGATATTTTAACTGGTAGCTTAACTGTTTTGCGTACAGATATTTTGCACGATGTGGGTGAGTCTGTTTTACCTAATATTGATATTGGACAAATTGAAGGTGCTTTTGTGCAAGGAATGGGATGGGTTACTGGTGAAGAAATGAAGTATGATGATAAAGGAAATTTATTAAATTATTCTCCAGATACTTATAAAATACCAGGCGTTCGTGATATACCTCAAGATTTTAGAGTGAAACTTTTAGAAAATTATCCAAATTATAATACTATTCGGCGAAGTAAAGCTGTTGGCGAACCTCCATTTATGTTAGGGATGTCGGTTTGGTTTGCTATAAAATATGCTTTAGCTTCTGTTTGTAATCATACAATACAACCAAATCTTACTTTGCCTGCTACTAACGAAAATATTTTATTAGCAATTGATGGTTTGACAAAATAAGATTTTCTGTAAACTGTAAAAAGTTATCAGATACGCAAAATTATACAAAAATATTTGTATGAAAAGCCTTATTTTTCACAGCAATATTAACATGGATTATAAACCGATTTATACTTTTTCGGTATTATCTTCTTTTGGTTCTTTTGTTTCTTCTGTTTCTTGTTTTGTTTCTTCTTCCAAATCTTGTTTAATGCTTTCTGCTGTGATTATTTTAAAGTCGATAAGTGCATTATACCAGTTTACCACTTTTTTAATGTCAGAAACATAAACTCTGTCTTTATCAAAATCAGGAAGTACTGTCTCCATAAATTCTTTGTAATCTTTACTTGTTGGTTTGTTTTGAAGTACCTTTTCGCCTTCAAATTTTTCAAAGATACTTACAAATATTTTTGATAATGGGACATCTTCATCTGAAGTGTAAATCGCAACGTCTTCAAGAGTGCTAATGCGTGATGTTGCAAATGCTGGCATGCGTTTACCAGTAGTCATAGATTCTACAATTACGTTATTTTTTCCTTTAGAAACTAATTTAAAAAGTCCCTGTTGTTCCGCTATTGCTAATATTCCGTCTAAAAACATAATTTAAAAATTTTATTTTTACAAATGTAGTATTTGAATTCTAATATCAAATAATATTTGATGCAAAATTATCAAATTTAATGCCATATTAAGTATGTGTGTTTTAAGCTGCTGGTAATCAGCGGTTTGATAGTAAATAGATTTTGCTTTGTGATTTAGAGTTTATATAACATGTGTTTTAGCCCCTTAAATAATCAGACAAGATTATAGTTTAAAAAATATAATTAAGTTTGTCGTTATAAAGGAAACAAAATTTACAAATGAGCAAAAACTGGCGATTTTAAAAGAAGCTAATGAAACTATAGGCAAACTTGGTATTTTTTCTGCTATGTATTATTAATGGAAAAAATATTATTATGGGAGTTGGTGGGCTTAATTGTGGTATGAACTAAAAACAATTGAAACGAATTCTAATATTAGAAAATAAAATCGGTATTATTTTATTTAATCCCTCGTTCAGTTTTTATTTTATTATAAGCCTCGTTTATAGCCTGGAATTTCTTTTTTGCAGCATTTTCTATGTCTTTCCCCATTGATGCGACTTTGTCTGGGTGATGCTTTATTGCCATACTCCGATATGCTTTTTTGATATCATCATTAGTAGCATTTTTATCTATTCCAAGAATTTCGTACGAAGAGTCTGTTTCTGGAACAAACATTGACATTACCGATTTATATTCGTGTTGCGTTAATCCAATTTTTCTAGCGATTTGTTCGATGAGATTTATTTCGTCTTTGTGCACCACGCCATCGGCAGCAGAAATACCAAACAAATAATGTAATATTTGCAATTTTAATGGATTGCTCATATTCCTGCGTACTTGTTGACAAACATCATCAAGTGGAATATCTTTTTCTAATAAGTCTTTGAGTATTTGTAAGGCTTTTTTAGTTTCAACCTCCGAGAAATTTGAGAGCAAAAATCTTTTTACAAATTCGAGTTCACTTTTTTTTACAACTCGGTCGGCTTTCATTATTGCTGCTGAAAGCACCAAAAAAGTGAGCATAAAATCGCCTCTTTGAGTTTGACCTCCAGCCTTTAGTGCCGAAGTCCTTATTCTAGCATTATCAAAAAATGAGCCTATAAAAAAACCAAAAAGTGCACCAATTGGTCCTCCAAAAGCCCAACCTAGGCCTCCGCCTATCCATTTGCCAAGTTTTACCATTTATCTTGAATGTTTCTTATTATTTCTATACTTTGTAAAATTATTGAGTGTTCATCATCATTATATAAATAATAATCAGGTTTGATGTCTGTATTATTGTAAAAATTTTGGGAGTTTATTCTTTTAACGGCCTCTTCTGTCTCAATATTATCTCTTTTGCAAATTCTGTCGATTAAAACTTCTTGCGGACTAATAACCATAATAATAGCATCAAGGATCTTATCAAATTGGGACTCATATATTAATGCCGATTCTATCGCACAAATCCTAGTTGTTTGTTGTGCGGTCCATTTGATAAAATTATTTTTTACTGCAGGATGAACAATGGAGTTTATTAATTTTCTTTTTTTATTGTCATTAAAAATTTGAGAGGCAATATATTGTTTATTAAGTTTGTCGTTTTTAAATGCATTAGATCCAAAGTTTATAATTATTTCATTTTGAACATCTTTATTGGTATTCATTATTATTTTAGCTTGGTCATCAGCATTATAAACTGGTATTCCCATTATTTGGAAAACAGAACTAACAACAGATTTTCCTGAACCAATTATGCCAGTTATTCCTGTTTTAATCATTTGTATTTTCGGTTTGTGTGGGCAAGGTTTTTACACTGATAGGACTTACCGCAGTAATAATTAACTCAGGTTTTGCGCAGTTTACTTTTACTTCAGCTTCTTGGTTTTGAATATCATTAAAATCAACAATTGCTGTAAAGTCATTAATAGTAATTTCTTCGTAAATACTAAGAGGCACTTTGAAAGAAACATCAACTGTCGAAGGTAGAAGTCTTATTTTTAGGTTATCAGGACAATTAATTGCTTGCACAGGTATTCTAAGATAGGTTTCTGTGTATTTTTCCAAAGGAATGTCTATAAGTACTCTAGTTTTTGAATATCGTATATTGTTAATAGGTTTAATATTAAGTTGATGAATCTTGTATTTGCCAATTGTTCCTAACTGCGTAGATTCTGTATAAATAGCATTTAGTGTATCAATAATGCTTTTGTCTCCGTAAACAGTAATTGAGTCTGGTTTTGTAACAATATCTCCATTTATGATATAGTCTTTTTCAATTGCATAAGTTATTTTTGGAGTAACTTTTAGTTTTTTAGAATATGTTTGTGTAACACTTAAAAACAGTGTGTCAGGACTAATTTTAACGAGATGAATATTATCTCCAAATCTTTTCTTAACACGTTTATACAGATCTTTTGTTAAAATAAATGACTGAGTGCTATTGTTTGGATTGTTATAAATTTTTATTGGAGATTTTTTACTTTTAATGTCAATTATTAATGGTAATTTAATTCTCTCAATTTCCTCACGTAATAAATTATATCCGTGTCCTGATAAATTTATTAGTAACTCATCATCAGTATCTTCGGCTAAACTCATGTTTTGCGGAAGATTTTCAATTTTATAGGGCAAAGATAAGTCTGTTGTATATTCTTTATTGATGGCGTTTAAAAACCATAAAAAAGCAGCTATTATAAAAAAAACTAAAAATACTAGTATGTTTCGGTTTCGCAAATTCTTTTTTAAAAACCGAATAATATTATTCTTAGATTTTTGAGTATCACTCATCTACGTTTAGCTGAAAATTATTTTGTAGGTTGATTTTGAATATCAGCTGGACTTGCAACTAGAGAAGCTTTATCTACTTTTATTTTTACGTTTGTGTCAATCTCAACAAATGCATGATTGTCTTGTATTTCTACAATTTTACCGTAAATTCCACCTGCTGTAATAATTTTATCCCCTTTTTTAAGACCTTCGCGAAACTGCTTAGCTTCTTTTTGTCTTTTCATTTGAGGTCTTATCATAAAAAAGTAAAAAACAGCTACAATTAGTACTAAAAAAATAATTGAACTGTAAGGACTTTGTCCTTCTTGTTGAGCCATTAAAAATAATTGATCCATAACTTGTGTTTTATATTTAAAATTTAGTTAATAATTTCGCACCTTACAATTAGCTCGGTTACGTTAGGACTGGTATTTGAATAAACTTTTGCAGTTTTTGTTTGTTTGCCATCACGGTTCGAGCTGTCAAATTTAATTTCAATATTTCCTTTTTGCCCAGGTCTGATGGGCTCTTTTGTCCATTTTGGTACTGTACAACCACACGATGCTTTAACGTTTGAAATAATTAAATTTCCTTTGCCTGTGTTAGTGAAAATAAAATTATGAATTACTTTCTCACCTTGAATAACAGTTCCAAAATTAAACTCTGTTTCCTCAAAACTGATTGTTGGCAATCCGTCTTTTTCTGCATTTGGATTATCTGCATTTGCAGGGTTGTCGATATTGTAATCCCCGCCTGTTTTATTTTTGCTATCTTTACATGAACCTACAGTCAATGCAATGATTAAGCCTAATAAAATTACAATATTTTTCATAAATTCACTAATTTAATTCAATAAGTGTGCAAATATAGTATTTTTCTTTAGTAAAAAGATGTTTTTCGTTATCTTAATATTAAAAGTATGTTAATGTTTGTTAAGAGGTCTAATTTTGACTGTGATAAGTGAAAAACTATATTAATCATCTGTATTGTGGAAAATAATTGTACTCATTTTCACTTTTGAATAGCCAATCTACGTGTTTTAGAGTGTTGATAGGTCTGTTTTTATTCTACTAAACCTAAGCCTTTTTTATTAAGGAGGTTTTGGTCTTTAAGTTGGTTGTATATTTTGTCTAGAATTCCGTTAATAAATAGGTTGCTTTTTTCAGTACTATAATGTTTTGCAATCTCAAGATACTCATTGATAGTTACTTTAACTGGCATGTCGGGAAATTCGTTAATCTCACATAGAGCTAAATGTAATATAACTCTGTCTATAAAGGCTATACGTTCTAACTCCCATTTTTTTAGGTTTTCTAATATGCTTTTATCGTAACTGTTTTTGTGTAAGGCTGTTTTTATGATAAGTTTTTTTGCAAATTTCTCATCATCTATATCTCTAAAAACATCTTTGATTGAATATTTATTGGTGGTGTTGTCTGATGTTTTGAGTTTTTTTATCCCTTGTATAATATTGCTTAATAGAAATTCTAAATCATCATTCCAAAAAATGCTTTTTTCTTCTAATATGTCGTCAAGCTCAGGGTTATTGGTAAGTGTTTTAGAAATTATTTTATCTATAATTTTGATGTCTTCATTTAGAGAATTACTCTCAGATGCCATATAATTATTATAATATTCAGAGCCTGAAATTTGAGTCCAAATTGATCTAATAAACGCAGGGTAATCTGACCAATTAAAATCAATATTACTGTATTTTTCGCTTATTATAGTGTTATTTCTAATTGCATTAAGAACTCTATTGTTAATGAATTTTAGATTAGGATTTAAGTCATCTGTTGAGGCGAGTTGTTTTTTTCTGTTTAATTCTATGCGTTCTTCAGCAAAGTCGCAAACGGCAAGTAATAAACAATGTAAATAAACATAAAGTTCATGTGATTGCTCAATGTTGAATTTTAATTGTTGCCAAATTCTTTCCGCAGAAACATCTCCACTATCTTGTAAAAATGCATAATATGTTTGCATTGCCTTTATTCTAACTAATCTTCGGCTAACCATGTCTAAGTACTTTTTATGTTGCTGCAAAAGTAATATAAATTCTTTTTTATTCGATTAAAACACTAATAATTATAAAATATTCTGTTAAAGATGAGCTATATCTGAAAAATTTTATCTAAATTTGTCTTAAACTATAAAAACCATTGTATGGAAGGTACTGATAGAAGGAGAGAAGAAATTTATTCAGTTGCGGTTAGAGCAGGAAAAAGAACCTATTTTTTTGATGTTAAAGAAACTCGTCAAGGCGACTATTATTTGACTCTTACGGAAAGTAAGAAAGTTTTTGACAAAGATGGTAATTCACGTTTTGAGAAACATAAAATTTTTCTTTATAAGGAGGATTTTGAAAAGTTTATGGATGGCTATCTTGAAGTAGTTGATTTTGTAAAAAAAGAGAAACCTGATTATTTTGAAAGAGTAGAACAGGAACGAAAAGAGGCTGCTCTACTAAATGAAGAAAACGATTCAGATGAAAACGAGATTAATGAGTAGTACTAAATTTTACCAATAATAATGCTAATATTGTAATATCTTATAATTGGTTTTAAGTACATCACAAGCTAATATATTTTTATGTCTAGTTAGTCTTTGGTAATAAAACCATGTGTTTGAGATATAATGATTACTTTCAAGACTAATCAATGTAAATCTAACGTGATACATTGATTTGCTAGCCTGCGGAGAAATGCAGAAACTGGTCGTTATATATTAACACTATTTAGCAATATATCATATCAACAATTTTATTAAGATATTTAGAGTCAATAGAGTCAAAAGCATTAATTTTATCACTGTCAATATCTAAAACACCAATAACTTTATTATCTCGAAAAATGGGGATTACGATTTCGGATTTACTAAGTGGGTTACAGGCAATATGCCCATCAAAATTATGAACATCAGAAACAATGATGGTGTTTTGTTCGTTAATACTTGCCCAGCATACTCCAGTGTTCTTTTTTAATCTAAGGCAAGCAAGTGGTCCTTGATAAGTAGTAACTTCGAGTTCATTTTTAGGGCTTAAAAAATAAAAACCAGTCCAAAAAAATTGTGGAAATTTATAATGTAAAACTGCACATATCGTAGCCATTCGACTTTCAGGATTTTTTACTGGCATTGTTAATTCATGAATTTGGCTTATAATTCGTAAGTATTTTCCTTCTTTTTTTTCCATAATCTTACTTTAATCTTTCTTTTTTTTGTTTTTGCGTGTAAATAATCGTTTAAACCAGCATTGCTTAGTTTTAGTGTGTTCTATGCTATCTGTTTTTTCTTGTTCAATTTGCTTAAAACTTGTATAAGGTGCACGTTCCCCCAGCAGGTATATGCGAGGTAATAAGGAATTATTGTTTATTCCCATACCTCCATAAACAAAACTAAGAGTATTTTTGCATACGCTACGTGCTAAACTTTCTTGTGTGGTTTCTGTTATACCATCGTTTCTATTAACTTTATATCCATCTTGCACCGTTTCCATTGTCGAACTGTAGTTTTTAGAGATTTTTAGAATGCTTTGCATAAACGAATCGATATAAGCTACCCATAGTCCTTTTAATAATTTGACAGAGGTGTTATAGTTTATGATATTAAAAGTGTTTGGGATGTTGGGTTCATAGTGATAAAAGTAGCCTGGAGTACTTATTTTATTATTGTCATAGAGTATCTCCGTGGTAATATCATTATTGTAATTTGACATTTGGAAAAAGGTTTTAAGTGTGTCTTTTCGTTCTTTTTGTTTCCATTGAGTTTTGATTTGTATGTTTCTAATTGACTCATGAGCTCTAGTATTACTTAACTCAAAATCTTGTCGATAATATTCTCCGCTAACAAAGAAGTTTGGTTTTTTTGAATTTTGCGGATTATATTTAATCATTATTATTGCTTCTCCATTTTTATTTGTATATGATTCTATAATTTCATAATTTGATTTGCCTACCCATCCTGATGCTTCTATTTTGCCAAGTTCTTCGATGTTTTCTTTCATAATAAACCAGCGGTATTCTTCATTTTTTTTCTCAAAATAGTCAGAAGCGTAAAAAACTTTAGCATTATTAAATATAATAGCCATTGTAATAGCACGATGTTCGGCAATTTTTTTGGCAAGTATTGTATCAGTCATTCGGGGATCTGAACAACCAATTGCATATATTTCGTTTTTACCAAAAGAGTATGGAAGGTCTTCGGTCCATTGCGGAAGCCTGTAATACTGTGCGTTTAGAACTAATGCTGATAAACTAAATGCAAATAATAATAATAATTGTTTCATAGAAACTATCTTTGTAATCTTAAAATTAAAATAATGCTTAAAGTTGCAAAAAAAATTAACATAATCACACTTGGATGCTCTAAAAATGTTGTTGACTCTGAACAATTCGCTGTACAAGCGTCTATGGCTGGTTTTGAAGTGGTTCATAATTTAGATGAAATAGATTTTAATATTGCTATTGTTAACACATGTGGTTTCATTAATGATGCCAAAGAAGAATCAATTAATATGATTTTTCAACTAGTAAATCTTAAAAACAGTGGAAAGTTGGAGAAAATAATTGTGTTTGGATGTTTAGCACAGCGTTATATGAACGAACTTAAAGCAGAAATTCCTGAAGTGGATGTTTTTTGTGGAAATTATGATGTTAGCGAACTGTTAAATCTTATTGAAGCCGATTTTGATAAAAAACATAAATACGATAGAATTCTTGACTCACCTGGTCATTATGCTTATCTTAAAATTGCCGAAGGTTGCAATCGGCAGTGTGGTTTTTGTGCTATTCCTTTAATTAAAGGGAATTATGTTTCTAGAGCAAAATCAGATATCCTAGAGGAGGCACAAGTGCTAGCATCTAAGGGTGTTAAAGAGTTGATTATTATTGCTCAAGATATTAGTTATTATGGATATGATATTGATAAGCAACTGCATTTGCCAGAACTAATAGAGGAGCTCTCTAAAATTAAAGATATCAAGTGGATTCGTCTTCATTATCTTTTCCCTTTTTTATTTCCTGAGAGTTTGTTGGATATTATTGCTAATAATCCGAAGGTTTGTAATTATATAGATATTCCTTTACAGCATATTTCGGATAATATTCTTAAAAAAATGAAAAGAGGAGCAACTAAAAAACAGACTTTAGAATTGCTGTCGAAAATGCGTCAAAAACTTCCTGATGCAACTTTTAGAACAACAATGTTGGTAGGTTATCCAACTGAAACAGAGGAAGATTTTAATGAGCTTTTAGAGTTTATTTCAGAGTTTAAGTTCGATAAACTTGGTGTGTTTACTTATTCAGAAGAGGAGGGAACCTCAGCTGCAAAAAAATATACAGATAATATTTCGGAGGAAGTGAAAAATCATCGTGCGGATATTCTAATGGAAAGACAAAGGGAGATTTCTTTATCTTTAAATTCATTAAAATTAAATCAAACGCTACGGGTAATTGTGGATGACTTTGATGGCGACATGTATCACGGTAGATCTCAATATGATTCTGTAGAAGTTGATGGGGAGGTTGTGTTTACTTCGGATGTTGACTTGGTAGCAGGCGAATTTTGTGATGTAATCATTACTTCGTATGATGAGTATGATTTGTTTGGTGAAAAAAAATAAAACTTTTTTTGTTAATAATGACAAAACATATTATCTTTGCAATTCTAAAAATGGACTAGTAGCTCAATTGGATAGAGCACCTGACTACGGATCAGGAGGTTGAGGGTTCGACTCCTTCCTAGTTCACAAAAAAAGCTTGCTTAACTGCAGGCTTTTTTGTATATGTATTTATTGCTATAACTAGTACCTAGCGAGCTGTAGGGAAGTGGGTAGTTGTCTTTAATTTAGTAATTATTTATACACTACTACCATTTTGATGTTTTACCCTTAAAATAGCCTAATTTAAGCCAAAAATGTTAATCCTTCTGCAAATTACCTGCAAATTAATATGACAGAAAATGCTACAAAATCAGTAGCTATGATACACTTAAAAACAACCTGTGATAAGTGCAGGACAAAGAATGATTGTATATATTATTATATAGTGTCCGCAAGAAAACTACTGCTTTTTGTGTCTTTGACCTGCCTGTCGGCAGACAGGTAAGAAAGCGTCAAAGACAAGGCTTTATTCACAAAAATTTATTATTTTAATGGTGTTCATGAGCTCCT
>JAQUBO010000143.1 GCA_028686735.1 Bacteroidales bacterium | reverse complement strand
AATGATTTGACCTAAAGCTGTTGCAACACACCCAACCACAACGTGTCCGTCGGTGCCGGCAGGGTCTTCTGGACAATGAGCATTGTAATATCTCCCTTGATCCCAGGTTGTGTGTAGAAGTTTGCTTACGGTTTTTATATTGTTTTTTGCAGTAAAATCAGCAGGGTCTTTACTTAAACGTATCCATTCGTTTTGTGTTTTAATTTTTGGTGTAATATTATTTTCAATATTATAATTAATTTGTTGTTTATATGTATTAATCCAAAATTCTGCTGCTGGGTTTTTTCCATTTATCTCGTAATTTGAATTAGTTGAAAAAGCAAGTAATGGAGTAGCCGACATATTACCCGAAATAATTATAAAACCCTTTGGTTCAAGATTAAATACGTAAAAAACGGTATTTCCATTAATGCTTTCGGTGGTATATGATGTTGGTTTGTAATTAATATCGTCATTTATAAATGAAAATCGTTCGTTTATTGTGTTTTTTGCAATATTTAATGCTGTATTATAATCTATAGTTTGTGATTTTGAAATATATGATATTCCAAGCACAAATAAAAGCAGTATATATTTTTTCATATCAAATAAATTTATAGTAAAGATATTAAAAACAATTGCTAGTTAATATATTTTATTGTATTTATTTTTGTGATATTTTATAATTAGTATGTACACGAGCCACTCTTTGTCTTAATTGCAAAATATACTTATCCCAATTATCTATTTTTATTTGTGCTACACCAGTTTTTATTGCTGCTTTGGCCACAGCTACGGCGACATGTTCTATGACACGTAAATCAAGGGGTTTGGGAATAATATATTCGGATCCAAATTTGAGTGTATCTGTATTATATGCATTGCAAATATAATCAGGAACGCTTAAGTGTGCCATTTCAGCAAGAGCTTTTGCGGCAGCGATTTTCATTTCTTCGTTTATGCACGTAGCCCTTACGTCAAGTGCACCTCTAAAAATAAAAGGGAAACCCAATACATTGTTCACTTGATTGGGATAATCGCTGCGTCCTGTAGCCATAATAACATCTGGGCGAGCCTCTTTAGCATCTTCGGGAGAGATTTCTGGTTGAGGGTTTGCCATTGCAAAAATTATTGGGGTTTTTGCCATATATTTTATCATTTCTTTGCTTACTACATTTCCGACCGAAACTCCAGCAAAAACATCTGCATCTTTGAGAGCATCGGCAAGAGTGTTTATATTTCGCTTTGTTGCAAATTCTTGTTTATATATATTGTTTTTGGGATTACCTTCTTTAACAACTCCTTTTGAATCGCATAGAACGATATTCTCTTTTTTTACTCCGAGCGAATTAAATAATCTTGCACAACTTATTCCTGCTGCTCCGGCACCATTAAACACGACTTTTACTTCATTTATATTTTTATTTGCAATTTTAAGAGCATTAATAAGTGCACCTCCCGAAATAATAGCAGTTCCGTGTTGGTCGTCATGAAAAACAGGAATTCTCATGGTTTTTTTGAGCACTTCTTCAATTACAAAGCATTCGGGAGCTTTAATATCTTCTAAATTAATCCCGCCAAATGTTGGTTCCATCGAACGTACTATTTCTATAAGTTTTTGCGGATTTTTCTCATTAAGTTCTATGTCAAATACATCAACGTCAGCAAATGCTTTAAATAGCAATCCTTTGCCTTCCATAACTGGTTTTGAAGCTTCTGGGCCAATGTCCCCAAGCCCAAGTACAGCAGTGCCGTTTGATACTACCGCTACAAGATTTGATTTTGCAGTATATTCATAAACTTTGTTAATGTCCTTTTCGATTTCGAGGCAGGGTTCTGCAACACCAGGAGTATATGCTAAGGAAAGATCTTTTTGAGATTGAAAAGGTTTTGATATTACTATTTCTATTTTTCCTTTGCGTCCGTTACTGTGATAAGCGAGAGCTTCTTCTTTTGTATATAATGCCATTATTCGTCGATTTTATTTATTTCATTAAGATTGTTAAAGTCTTTTAAGTTGAGAGCATTTTGCTCAAGTTGATACTGTTTGTTCCGGTTATTATAAATATCAATTGCAAAATATAGTGCATTTCTAAATGATTGACAGGAGGCAGTATCTTTTCCAGCAATCTCGTAAGCTGTCCCATGCGATGGAGATGTTCTTACAATTGGTAGTCCTGCTGTAAAATTAACTCCGTCTTCAAAAGCAATTACTTTAAAAGGAGCTAATCCTTGATCATGATACATTGCAAGTACAGCATCAAATTTTCTAAATTCATACGCACCAAAGAAACCATCTGCAGGATATGGCCCAAAAGCCAAGATATTATTTTCTTTAGCTTGTGTAATTGCTGGAATGATTATTTCTTTTTCTTCATCTCCTATAACTCCATTGTCGCCACAATGTGGGTTTAAACTAAGCACTGCAATTTTAGGTTTACTAATTAAAAAATCGTTTTTTAGCGAGTCGTTCAAAACCTGCATTTTACTTAAAATTAGTTCTTTTGTAATTGTTGGGGCAACATCTTTTATTGGAATGTGCCCAGTAACAACGCCTATTTTTATGACATCATTCATTAATATCATTAGGTGTTGATCGTTATTAAATTCTTTTGCAAGATATTCGGTATGTCCTGGAAAATTGAATCCTGCTGCTTGAATATTGTTTTTGTTGATTGGTGCAGTTAATAAAACATCTATATCGTTGTTTGTTAAGTCGTGTGTTGCTTTTTCGAGTGCTTGATATGATGCCAAACCAGCAGTTTCGGTTGATTTACCAATTTCGACACGAATGTCTTCGGAGTTACAATTGATTATGTTTAGCATACTTGGTTTTGCCTCATTTGCTGACACAATAGTATTTGTTTGAATATTACTATTTAAAGCCTTTTTGTAGTAAGCCATTACTTTTGGACTTCCATATACTATTGGAGTAAAAGTGTTGAACATACGAACTTCACTTAAAGCTTTAATAATTATTTCGTAAGATATTCCATTAATATCTCCATGTGTTATTCCTATTTTTATTCTGCTCATTTTTTATTTAGTATTGTCAAAATTATTAGTTTGTTAATTGTTTGCTATAAAATTAGTTATTTCTTTTTTTATTAAGAAATTCAAAGAGTAATCTTACGCCTACACCAGTACCGCCTATTCCTCTGTATGAGTCATTTTTTTCGGTAAATGCTGGTCCTGCTATGTCTAGATGTATCCAGTCGTAATCTGTAAAATGTTCGAGAAATTTACCTGCTGTTATTGCGCCAGCGTATTTCCCTCCAATGTTTTTTAAATCGGCAACGCTTGATTTTAATAGTTCTTTATATTCGTCCCATAATGGCAGTTCAACGAGTTTTTCCCATACTTCAAAACCAGTTTGTTTTAATATTTCGATTTCTTTTGATGTATTTCCCATTATTGCAGTAGCGTTTTCACCAACAGCAACAACTGCTGCACCTGTAAGAGTTGCTAAATCAATAACTAATTGAGGTTTGTATTTTTTTGCATAAGCAAGAGCATCGGCGAGTATCATTCTCCCTTCTGCATCAGTGTTTAGCACTTCAACTGTTGTGCCGTCAAACATTGTTATAATATCCTCTGGAACATAAGCATCGTTGCCAGGCCTGTTGTCGGTTGCGGGCACTAATCCAATTACTTTTATTGGTAGTTTAGCTTTTGCAATTGCAGCCATAAGTCCTATTACTGTTGCTCCACCGGCTTTGTCACTCTTCATAGTTTCGATATAACCGCTAGGTTTTAGATTTATACCTCCAGTATCAAATACAAGTCCTTTTCCTACAAAAACATAAGGCTTTTCATTAATTGCATTTTCTGGTTCCCATTGCATTATGTTAAAAGTTGGAGGATGTGTACTACCACGATTAACAGCAATTAAACCTCCCATTTTTAGACTTTCTATTTGTTTTTTATTAAGAACTTCTGTTCTAAAACCAGTTTCTTTACCAATTCTTTCAATTTCCTGTGACAGCTTCTGGGCAGTCATAAAAGACAGAGGTTCATTTACAATATCTCGAGCATGGTAAACTCCAGTGATTAGTGCATTTAACAAATCAACTTTGGTCTTATCATTATTGTTACTAACAATTTTAAGTTCTTTAAGAGAAGATTTTTTCTCTTCTTTATCTTTAAAGTATTTGTGAAATCCATATTTGCTTAGCATTATTCCTTCACAAAGGGCATAAGTAAATTTTTCGGAACTTAAATTAACAATATTAATCTTCTCGAGATTTAATTCTTGTATATCTGCAATTATTTTATTGCCCGACTTTCGAATTTCTTCTAGTTGTGTAAACTCATCTTTTTCTGTATTGACTAATAAAATAAATGAGGATTTGTGAAATGAATTAATATGAACGAGTTTTGATTTGTTTTCAAGCATTTTTTCTGCAAAGCCTCTTTCTTTTTGTGATAAATCAATGCTTTGAATTTGTTTCTTATCTGCGATAATGTATGCTGCACTTTCGTCTATTGAGTATTTGTTGGTCAGTTGTATCATATTGTTAAATTTCTATGTTATAATATTATTAGCTTTTTATATAAATGTTATTTGTTAGTTATTATTCAACATATTCTTTGCGTTCAACTATATTATAAAAAATATCGTCATTACTTATATATCCAAGGTCATAGCAAAAATAATATGTTTTACCTGTTTTGGTTTTATAAATATTTGTGAGATAATCGAAGTTAAATCCATTAGCGAGCATTTTTTCTTTGCTTACTTTACGATTGTTGTTTTCATAAAAATCGTGAAGTATGCGACGATTATTTTTTAGTATTCTGTTGATTTGTCTAGAAAAATTGTTTGTTTCTTGATAAAGATGATTGTTGTATGTGTTGCGGCACTGGTCACAGCAAAATTTCTTATCTATGCGTCCGTCAAATTCTGATTTACATACTGGACAAATCCTTTTCATAAGGCAATTTTTCACAAATATACTATTATTATGCGACAACAAACGAATAAATTGAATAATATTTTGTTTTGTTAATTGGTATGTATAGCATTACTTTTTTGGTTTTTTTATAAAAACTTGACATAAAAGCAAATGCTGTGATAATTGTTGTAGCCAAAATATTTGTTTTTTTGCTTTGTCTTTTTTATTGGATATTGTTTGCGAATTAAAATTCATTCCTGCTAAAGTCTTATGTGGTTGCTTTTCAGAGAGATAGCTGTGGTGTAGGTGATTAAAAAAAACATTAGGCATTAATTAAATAAAAACAACAAAACATTTTGTTTTTATAAAATTTTATATTATCTTTGCATCAAAATTACGGGTAGAGCAGTTGATAGTTTATACAGCTTATATTTACAAAATGGTAAAAAAGTAAAAATACTCGTATTAATGTTCTTATAACATAAGTTAATAAAAAATATATTGCGGGGTAGAGCAGTTGGTAGCTCGTCGGGCTCATAACCCGGAGGTCGCAGGTTCGAGTCCTGTCCCCGCTACACAAAAAGCACTATTTTGATAGTGCTTTTTTAATTAATAGCAATCAACATTTATGTTTACAGTTTACGCATTATATTCGTCCAAGCATAATAAAATATATATTGGTTACACTTCCAATCTTGAAAACAGGTTAAATTCTCATAATATTTTAGCTACTAAAGGTTGGACTATAAAATTTAGACCTTGGAAAATTGTCTATACCGAAGAGCATTCTACTAAAAGTGATGCTATGAAAAGGGAAAAGCAATTAAAATCAGCCAAGGGAAGAGAATTTATATGGAATATAATAAACGAAAATTAGATTGTAGGGCTCATATCCGCCGCTTGGCGGACGCAGGTTTCCGCCAGTAGTCGGATCCCCGCTACACAAAAAGCACTATTTTGATAGTGCTTTTTTAATTAATAGCAATCAACATTTATGTTTACAGTTTCAGAACAACTGATCCATAATTATTTTAAATTCATTTAATTTCTTGTAAATTAGATAATTACAGGAATATTTATTCATTGGTGTTAGGATTCAAAAAGATACTAAAACGTGGCAAAAAGACTATCATCATTTCTAAACCTATGTAGTGTCCGCAAGAAAACTACTGCTTTTTGTGTCTTTGACCTGCTTGTCGGCAGACAGGTAAGAAAGCGTCAAAGACAAGGCTTTCGAAGTTTCTGAAACTAAGGAGTTTACTTTTCGTAAATGCGATGTATTGAGCTTGTCGAAATGACTGTTTCAGAAATGAGAGTAACGCAGTATTTGACGTTTTCTTGCAAAGACTATGTATATATATGTTAAGCTGCCCTTTCAGGACGCCATTTGTATTTGATTAATAACCAGAAGCTTCGCATCTGGTTATAATAAATCAGGCTTTCAGCCTTAGGAATACAAATCTTGCTTTTAGCAAAAGCGATGCATACTCTAAATCAGGCTGAAAGTCTGATTTAAATTAAAACGAGGCAACGCCTCGTTTTCATGAACTAACTGGAATTTGCGTCCTGAAAGGGCAGCTTATAATTTTATATCATATAATCATAAAGTGCCACATATATAATAATTAACTTTATTTCGGCTACGCCACATAATGCATTGAGTTCAGTTGTTTTGTGTATTTGTTTGCCCTATGGTCTCAGGAAACTGTTTTCAAACACATAACGTAAGGGGCTGGTATTAAGACACTTGAGGGCTGCTTCGCAGATAATATTACCGATACTACAATACTTATTAATCCGAAATACAGATATGTTAAACTGATGTAAATCTAAAAGTAGATTATAAAAAAAATAGTTGAAATATTTTGTGTGGCAAATATGATGTAGTTTTAAAAATCATGCGATATAATAAGCAATACCGAAACTAAATTTTCTAATAACAATCTTACGATAAAGTATAAAATGGTATCATCATAAATCCGCTTGGGTCAGTTGTTCTGAGTTTACGCATTATATTCTGTTGATGCCTGAACCTTTAGCTTGGCGACACCGATGTAATGGCTTAGTTAATCGGTTTACAAAACTACCGACTATTAGTTGCCGGATACAATTTTAATCCATTGTCTTTGCGGTTTTACTCAATTGCAAGTTTCGCGAATCTCAGTGAATTTGCTAGTTTGACAATGTAAATTCCCGGTTGTAAACTATTAGTTTTAATAGTATTTGTTCCATTATAAATAGTTTGATTATGTATGCACTTGCCAGAAATAGTGTAGATTTTTAGCACTTCTTGTTTATTTAGATTATCTACTTCAATTTGGAAAAAATCGCCAGCAGGATTTGGAAATAACTCTAATGAACTTTCTGCAATATTATCTTGTTCAATATTATCAGGTGCGAAAGTATATTTTGATAAACCATGTTGCCCAGCTACCCATACATTGCCTTCCATATCTTCAGTGATATAATTTATAGATTCTTCTATGTCGTTTGGTTGCATAAAATGAA
Organism: Bacteroidales bacterium; assembly: GCA_028686735.1. GTDB lineage: Bacteria > Bacteroidota > Bacteroidia > Bacteroidales > ML635J-15 > Bact-19. Next base: position 2,365 of record JAQUBO010000143.1, on the reverse strand, counting down.
AATTATAGTTGTCATATCTATATATCCCTTTGAGACAGCCTATCCACTTGTGTCCATTTTTGTCGATATGAATTGATGAGTTACTATTATAACTTGAAGTATTAAAAGATGAATCATGAAGATACGAAGACCATTCAGTGCCATCGTACAAAGATAGCCCTCTGTTGGTAGCAAACCAGACTTTGTCGTCTTCTACTACAATATCTCTTACGATGTTATTAACTAATCCAGAAGCATCTGTATATGTAGTCCATGAACTTCCATCAAAATGCATTGCTCCAGTATTAGTTCCAATCCAAATTTCATTGGTGCTAACAGGTTGTATGACATTAAAATATGTTACAGGTAAATTAGTAATATCTATTTTAATCCAATTTTCACCATTAAATCTCATTAAGTATGTTGAGAAGTTCATCCAAACATTATTATTAAGTGTTGCAAGGCATCTGTTGTCAATTAGGTCATGTCCAAGTATATTTGTAATCACTTCAAGATTATTATTAGCATCAATTTTATATAATTCATTATTTGAAATCATCCAGATGTTATTGTTTGCGTCCACTGCAACATCTTTTATTCCATTATATGAAATCGCTTCATTTATATTGTTTATTTGCCATAATCCATTTTTTAATACAGAAATAGCAACATCACTTATTACCCAAGTTTCATTATTGCGAAAAATTACTTTTTTAGGCTCTTTTTTAAATGTATTTGGATAATAATGAGTAAATCCAGTTTCATCATATTTTATCAAACATCCATTTTTTGCTTCATTTTCTGAATAATTTGGATTTGCACTTGCTACCATCCAGATATTATTGTTTGCATCACCTTTTATATCCCAAATATAATCCCAATCAAGTTCATTGTTTTCATCATAATTAATCCAACTGTCCTCATTCTGTACAAATAAACCACTTGATGTTCCTAACCATAAGTTTTCGGCAGTGTCTTTATAAATAGCATAAAATGATTTGTTATGTAGTTCGGGGGCATCTCCTTCGCGAAACCAGTCGTTACCGTCGAACCTTAGTAGGTTATTGTAGCAACCTCCAAACCATACATTATTATCTTTGTCAAGATAAGAGGAATGACGACATGCTATTGAACAGTTAGAGTTACCATAATGAAAAATCGTTGTATCTGTTTCGTTAATTCTTAGTATTCCATAATACCAATTGTTTCCATCTACGTCTATTCCTATATAAATAACATTGTTTGTGTCAACAACAATTCTATTAGCGTCAGTAATTGTTATTGTATCGTTAAAAGTGTTGTAGTTTTGCCAATTTGTACCATTGTATTTTGAAATACATGCCTCATCTGAACTATAACTGCTAAATGTGGTCCAAATATTATTGTTTTTATCGCAAGCAATAGAGGAACACTCCATATCTTCCATAATATCAGGGCGATGACTTGACCAATTTTCACCATCAAATTTGAGTACATTATATTTGTTGGTAAACCAAACATTGCCTGCATTGTCGATAGTTGAAGAGTAGTGTGATGCGTTTGTTAATTTTGAATATCTGTATTCTCCTGTATTTGTATATACACTAATGATGCCATTACCACCAACAAAGATAAGACTATCAGTAATTTCGAAAGAATATTTTCGGTCGTATCCATTGTAGTAATTTGTCCACGATTGTGCGTATGCACTAAAAAACATGGAGATAATAATTAAACTAAGTACTATTTTTTTCATAATTCAAGTTTTTAAAAGTTAAATAAATAATCCTACAGATTAATTAAGTACAATTCTGTGAATTAAGTTTCCTTATATGCCGTAATTTCAACATATTTATTATTACTATTGTTTAAAAATGCATATTCCACATAAATATTAGCTGATGTCGGGTTTGGGTTATTTATATTGATATTTTGCACCATTTGTTTTGGTACAGTATTATACTTTGATTGGCTCAGCAGGAGTGCGTTGGAACTTAGCAGGATTGTAAACATGATTAGTAAGAGTTTTTTAATTGTTCTGTTCTCAGAATAAATAAGTTTATGCTTATAAACCCAAATATAATATTATTTTTTTATAAATGCAAATAAAAAATATACTTATTGCGAAAAAATATCGATAAAGTTAGTTTTTTGTGTGATTGGTTAATAATCAGTCTGCAAGTTATCCCGCATTATTACTTTCAGTGAGGGCTAAAGCCGTTCATCGCATTATTCTTGGTTGGTTTATAATGAGTTGTTAGTCAAGGGCTTGACAAGGTGTTTGTGGTTTTATTATTAGTCAAATTTTGAGAAAGCTTACAATTATCTTTGTGCATCTGCTTCGTTGCGAAACTCTTGAACCTTTAGCTCACGAACACCTATAAATATAATAAAAATGTGAGTAAAT
>JAQUBO010000142.1 GCA_028686735.1 Bacteroidales bacterium | reverse complement strand
CAGATGTAATTGAACCTGCACCATCTTCTGTCCAAGATATAGTACCGTTTGATGCAGATGCTCCGCTTACAGTTGCAGTTCCATTTGAACAAATTGTTTGAGAACCGCCAGCAGATGCTGTTGGTAATGGATCGACATTAACAGTATAAGTTGCAGTTGCAGTTTGCGGATTACAAGCATTATTACTTGTTACAGTCATTGTTAAAATAACTGTATTTCCAGCATCACCTGCTGAAGGAGTATAAACGGGTGTTAAACTTGTTGCTCCAGATGTAATTGAACCTGCACCATCTTCTGTCCAAGATATAGTACCGTTTGATGCAGATGCTCCGCTTACAGTTGCAGTTCCATTTGAACAAATTGTTTGAGAACCGCCAGCAGATGCTGTTGGTAATGGATCGACATTAACAGTATAAGTTGCAGTTGCAGTTTGCGGATTACAAGCATTATTACTTGTTACAGTCATTGTTAAAATAACTGTATTTCCAGTATCACCTGCTAAAGGAGTATAAACGGGTGTTAAACTTGTGGCTCCAGATGTAATTGAACCTGCACCATCTTCTGTCCAAGATATAGTACCGTTTGATGCAGATGCTCCGCTTATAGTTGCAGTTCCATTTGAACAAATTGTTTGAGAACCGCCAGCAAATGCTGTTGGTAGTGGATCTGAGACAACAGTAACCGATGTTTCAACCGGACTTCCACATGTTCCTGCTACTCTTGCATAATATGTTCCTGGTTCAACTGTTAAAGGATTTGCAGAACCTAAGTTAGTCCCTGTCCCACCTGCTCCTGTGTACCAAGTTAATGTTGCTCCAGTTCCAGTTATTCCATTTGCTGTTATTGTTGTTGTTGCTGATGAGCAAATTGGGCTAGCAGTAGCTGTTGCTGATGTAATTCCAACATCTGTATTTACTGTTACAGTAACATTTGCACATGATGTTACATTACATGTTCCAATTCGGCGAACATAATATGTAGTTGTTGTACTTGGCATTACAGATAATGTAGCCTCTGTCCCAAGTACAGAACCAGAAGCACAAGCATCAGCATACCATTGATAAGTTGCTCCCGGTGCATGTATTCCTCCAACAGCAGTTAAAACTGTATTTTCACCAGGACATATTGTTGTTGTTCCTGATATTGAGGTTGGAGCTGTAGATTCAAAATTAGATACTTCAAATTCTGAAATAAAATCTGTTTGTCCAGTTGTTCCCTCTTTATCAGATTGAAAATATGCTCCACCTCCAGGATCGGTTGTAGTAATTGTATAATCATTATCTACTACTGCACATTGAACAAATTTTGTTCCGCAAGCTGTAGAATTTATTCCAAATCCTCCGTATGATGAATATGTCTTATGTCCAAAATAGCTTGCCCACTGCTTTACTCCGCTGCTATTGAATTGGGATAGTACAATTGCATAATCTCCTGTTTGGGATAACTGATTATAGCTACCGGCAAGAGACTGTGTTGGGAAAGTATTAGTAGTTCTGCTTACCCCCGATACAAATATATTATCGTTTTCATCAATTGCGAGACCTTTAAAATCTGTTCCATCACTGATACCATTTCCTCCACAGTAAGTGGCCCATTTTCGTACACCTGCATTAGAGAATCTCAAAATAACACCATCACAAACTGAAGAGCTACCAGCTGATAAGGTATTTTTATAATACGCTCCTCCACCTGGATTATACCATGGAAAATTTGTTGCGTTTGCTCTTCCAACAAGAATAAGATCGCCCTTTGAATCCACCTTAATGTCTCTACAGTCTTGCCATAACATCGCTCCACTAACATAATTGCCCCCAAACAATGTACACCAGTTAAGAGATCCATTACTAGCGAATTTAAAGATTTGAATTTTACGACCATTACCACAAGCAACGCCATCAACATAAGCACCACCTGGGTTCACAGTTGTATAAGAACCACTACCAGAACCTCCAATAAAAATATTATTATCGGCATCAATATCAATTGCAGTATTATTACCATTGTAGTCATCGCTAGCCCCCTGACAAATATAAGTACTCCATTCAAGGACTCCTGTGGTAGAAAATCGATGAAGCGTTGGAACGCTAGATTCTACAGATGTGCCATGATAATAATGACTACCTCCAGGATTTGCCAATGGCATGGGATTCCACGAAGGAGGAGTATAGGTTTCTCCAGTAATCACGAGTTTATCGTTATTATCAATAGTAATCCCACAAAGGTCTAATCCAGAGCTTGATGTACCTGTAGTTTTATTAAACATGGTAGCCCAAAGACGTGTACCAGAGGAAGAAAATTTAAGAATAAAATTGCGATTATTTCCCTGTTCTGTCTCATAATACGCACCTCCTCCCATATCCTGAAGAGGGAAAGATGGAGCAGGAGCCCCATAAGGATAGGAAACACTTCCAATGATGTACAAGTTGGAGCTCTTATCCATAGTAACACACTGATTCGTATATTTTATATGTGCAGATTGACTACTAGCGTAATATGTGGCCCACACAATTTGTTTACTACTGTTAAACTTCATTATTGTCAACTGCAAACCATTAGCACCACCTGTTTGTATATACTCACCACCAGGGTTTATTACAGGAAAATTCGTCTCATTATATGTACTTTGCACAATAAACATATTACCATCAGAATCCCAAACAGGATTAGTATAACCAAAAGAAGCAGAACCATCAGTGCCATCATGAAAATAAGTTGACCAACTTAAAGAGGGATCAATAGTTATTGGTTTATTCTTATCATATTTTCCTAATTTAAACATTATTGTATCATTGGATACAAAAAATTCTGACTCAATAATTTCTCCATTTTGGAAACTAACAGGAGTATCTTCAATAATTTTACCTGGCAATATTTTTACAACAGCATTACCATTTTCATCAATATTTACATTTTCCTGACCTTTATACAGGATTTTAATAAGCGAGGGATCTGCTTTAGCTGAAATCTCAAAATCATACTTTAATTTTCCTGATTTTTCATAAAAAACAAGGTCAATCCCGGGATATATATTATTATATCTTATGCTTTCAAAAACAGGAACATTCATCAAACCGTCTGGGTGCTGAGGATTGAAATAATTATGTTTTTCGAGCTTTTCATTTTGACCTATAGGTTTATTAAATGTAGCCCCTGGAAAACTAACATCTATGCGGTAAAGTTCACTTTTTTGTTTGATTAGATTACCATTATATTCATCGTTATTGATTTTTTTCATGATATCTTCCCATTCTTTGTCAGAATATGGATTTGGAATCATGCCAGAATTAATTTTATCAAATTCGGAGGGCTCAATATTTTTAAAATAAAACACAAGACCTTCGTTAGTAAAGAAAACACTTGCCCCCGATAAATTAGAAACAAAATAAACATCACTACGAAATTTCCCGTTTTCATCAAATATCTGACCTTTGTTTTCGACAAACCCCTGAGTTAAATTAAACTCACTATATATCTGCCTTTCACTCTCGCAAATACTACCGTTATCATTTAATAATTTTGCAAATACCGAAATATTCAAACAAACAAAACACACAATGAATAAAGTAAATAAACCAATCTTTCTCATAACAATATTGCTACTTATATAAATTACTTAAAAATTACAAACAAACAATCTAAACACTTAAATTTCTCCCACTTCTCAATTAACAAAAATACTAAAAATAATTACAAATCAAGGATATTTTAAATAAAATTTGTCAAATAAAGCATATATACACCAGCATATCCGTATATTTACAAAAAATCAAAGCAAAACCAAAATTATTAATCTTCAAAAAAAAACGTTTAATAGAAAAAACAACCCCACTAACCACGCATATCCAACATTTGAAACAACAACCGATTTTAACAAAATAATAGCACCAGATTTTTAAGCATAGTGTAAACAATAATTTAGTGTTTAAATAATTTTGCGAACACCATCCATAATCAAAAGAAATAGGCAAAAAAAAACACTGTTTTCTAAAATAAATAGCTATTAATAATGCGAATCAAGGGTTAAAATATTAAGTTAATAAAAGCAGCAGCTAATTTTCCAAAGACATGAACCATCAAACCTTTAGTTGATCTAACTTTGCTAGCCCTCTGAAAATCTGTCTTTTCAATAAGCCAATTGAAAAACCCTTCAATTGGTTGTCTCACTTTTGATACAGCTTTTGAATATAAATCATTAAATGCCCTATCCCGTTGTTTATCCTGCTCTGTCTGACCTTTTGTGGATTTTACAGGTGTTAACATAACAGAACCTTTGCTCTTTTCAAGGTCTACAAAGAAATCTTTATTGCAATAAATCTTATCTCCCCAAAAGCACCTGTTTGTAATTGATGACCATGCATCTTTAAATACATATAAGTCGTTTACAGATGCAGAAGTGACAAGTAGTTGTTCTGGGAACGGCAATTTATCTATTCGTCGAAATGCTAAGGCATGAAATTTTAATCCATGATAATACATTCCCTTACTTGAGCAAATACCTTTATCTACAATTTCTGTTGCAACTTTTGGTGTTCTCTTTCCAGAACATGTAATAATTGGCATTGAATCTAATAAACTTTGGTCTTTACAACAGTCTGTTGGCACATATTCCTTAAGCAAGGATTTTGCAAGCAACTTAAATGCTTCAGATAATCTGTTTATTCTATTGTTAAATGCAGCATAGCTAACAAGATTAGGAAACCATGAAAGTAAATAATCATTTGCAAATTGATGGATCTGCTTTATTTTAAAACGTTGCTCCTCATGTATGGCAAACAAATAAATTGTCATAATTTCTTGATCGGTAAATATTGGCTTGTTATTGTTGCTGAATCGTTCGCAATAATATTTTAAATCTTCTTCGTATCTTTTGCAGACATAAAAGTAAATTTCTATTAACTTTGTAATCTTAAGCTCGGGAATCATATCTTTAAATGCTTTGTGAATAATGCATCTAAGATATTGATTCTCAGGCTTTTAACCTAATTTTTATAGGACTATTTTGTTGATAATCAGAGGTTTATATCAACACCCGATTGTTGATATCCAACCCTTGATTCGCATTAATAATAAAATCTTTAAAATTATGAAAATCAAATTGTTTACACTTTTATTGGTATGTATAATGGGTATGCTCTTTTTTAACGCTTGTAAAAAAGAGAATAAAATACCTGAGTTATCAACTTGCAGTATTAGCGAAATTACTTCTACTACTGCGTCATGTAGTGCGAATATTATTAATGACGGAGGAGCCGAGGTTACTGCACGTGGGTTTGTTTGGGGTACAGCTGCAGAACCTAATCTAGAAAATAATTTAGGCTTTTCTACTAATGGAACTGGCTCAGGTATTTTTAGTTATAGTTTAATAAATTTAAGCCCTGAAACACAATATTATGTAAAAGCTTATGCCACTAATGAAATTGGTACTGCTTATAGTCAAGAAGTCGTTTTTACAAGTGTTGCAACTCCTTGGAATGGAACACCATGTCCGGATTGTGAAACAGTAACTGATATTGATGGTAATATTTATCGTACAGTTTTAATAGGAAATCAATGTTGGCTGGTCGAAAATTTAAGTACAACACAATATAATGATGGTAATCAAATCCCAATCATTACAGATAATACTGAATGGCAAAATTCCACCTCAGCAGCAATGTGCTATTACAATAATGATAGCGAAAATAAAGAAGAATATGGAATTTTATATAATTTTTATGCCGTTGAAACCGATAAATTGTGTCCCGAAGGCTGGCATGTTGCCACAGATAATGAATGGAAGGAAATGGAAGGTTATGTTGATTCGGAATATGGAATTGGAAACAGCGTTTGGGATACAGAAGGGTGGAGAGGTTCAGATGTTGGAGTTAAACTAAAAAGTGATAAAGGATGGTTAGGTGGTAGTGAACAAAACGGGACAGATAATTATGGTTTTGGTGGACTCCCCGGCGGTGCTCGAGAAGGAATTAGTGGAGAGTTTCAGCGTGTTGAAGAATGGGGGCTTTGGTGGTCTTCTAAAAATGCTGATGAAACAAATGTTTATAGAAGATATTTGGGTAATCATGATGATAATATAGCAAGATTTTCAAGTGATCCTCAAAGCGGATATTCTGTCAGATGTATTAAAAACGAATAATGAAGAATACATTTTTTTACATATTTGTTTTTTGCTGTATCTACAATTATTCTATTGCTCAAAATTGGAATTCTTCGTATTGCCCTCGTTATCGACATATAAAAGATTTACATATACTCTCTCCAGAGAAAATTTCAATTGTTGGAGGACATCCCTTCAATGACTCTATAACATATATGGCTTATTCAGAAACCTCTGTAGTTGAATGGGAATATTTTTCAGATATCTTTCCAGGAAAACTTATTAATTCTCTGTTATTTAAAAATAATACAAATGGAATTTGTGCAGGATATAATCAAGCTTTTTATAAAACAAATGATGCTGGCATAACTTGGCAAAGCGCAACATGGGGAATTGCTTTAAATGGCAGAGATATAAATAAACTTTTTGCTGGTCAATATGGTGTAATATATGCCGCTGGAGGTATAGAAGATATTGACGGATTTTTGCTGAAATCTGTTGATGGCGGTAATACTTGGGAAATAATATCAGAGTGGACAGAACATGAAATCAATACAGCATATTCTCCAAAGCATAATAATATAGTGGTTGCAGGAGCTACTGGATTTATGCAGTTAACTTCAGATGGTGGTGAAAGTTGGCAAGATTGTGATATTCCTGAATTAGGTTTCCCGATAGATATTACAAGCTTAGATTTTATTGACGAAAACAATGGTGTTTGCTCTGGTGGACAAAGGGGAATTGACTCTGTTAGCATTGTTTTAAAAACAAATAACGGAGGAGAATCCTGGCAATTGGCTTATAATGAAATTTCAACATGTCTAAATGATATTAATTTTGCTTCACCAGAAGTTATCTATGCAGTTGGAGATTACGGATTGATTTTAAAATCAGATGATGGCGGTGAATCTTGGGTTGAAGAAATAATTGCAGACAATCCCGGTGAAGATCTTTATACGGTTGAATTTTTAAATTCGCATATTGGAGCAATTTCGGGAAAATGGGGCAAAGTCTTTATCTATAATGATGGGGAGGTCCTTGTGCCTGAGATATCAACTCTCGAAGCTACTGAAGTGCAAGATAATCAAGCTGTGTTAAATGCTATGGTAAATACTGGCTTTTCCGAATCTGAAGTATATTTTGTATATGGAACTGATGAAAATCCAGATAATGAAATTTATGTGGGAACATATTCGCATGGTGAAAACCAAAATATTGAATATCTATTGAATAACTTACAAAATGATACAAAGTATTACTATTATGCAAGATTGATAAATATTTATGGAGAATATTTAGGCGATATTAAATCATTTTATACAGGAAATCCAATACCGAATTGGGATTTTGAAAATTGGCATACTACTGAATACCAATTACCCGATGGTTGGAATATAATTGGGAATGTAGAAAAAATTATAGATAATGAAAACGTAATTGTTGGGTTAAAACCATTTATAAATGAAGATAATGATTATGAAAATGTTAGTGCTACTCTTAACTTTAACATGATAACAGCTGACGATGAAGAAACAATGTTTGAGAATGTTACAGGAGGAATGCCGATCGAAGGAAAACCAAATGTGTTATATGTTCGCATGAATTACGATATTGAAGTTGGAGACTCTGCAATGGCTATTGCTATGTTAAAGAAAAATGATGTTTTAATCTCTAAGAACATTTATTATATAAAAGGGAACACTGAAGGCAGTTTTATGGACTTAAGTTTTAATATGAATTATTCTTTGGATCAAATTCCAGATACAATTATGCTTGGTTTTACAAATATAAGTCCGTATGATGAAGAAATAGGTATAAATAATTTCGTCGAAATTGACAGTATTTGGTTTGATAATAATATTACTATTCCAAATAGTGGTTTTAGTAACTGGATTACTAAGACAGCAGAATATCCAGACAACTGGTATTGCAATGCAGCTGACTTTGTTTTGTATAATGAGGATATCCAAAAATCTGTTTATAAAACCGAAGATGCATATCATAATGATTATGCAATTTGCATAAAATCTTATGTTTTAGATTTGGATACAAGTATGGGAGTAATTAAACCTTTTAATAAGGCTGGCATCTTTAATATAGACCACAGACACCAAGAATTAGAATTTTATTATAAGTATTACCCTGATGGTATTGATACCGCAAGAGTTTCGGTAGGCATGTATAAAGATGGGGAATCAATAGCTTGGGGGTCTGTCGAAATTACCGACCATGTAAATTTATGGAAAAAAGGAACAGTAAACATCTACTACCACAATCAAGAAGCAATCCCAGATAGTGCAACAATAAGTATTACCTCTACTACATGGGAGAATAGAAAGTTATCCGAGCTTTGTATTGATAAAATTACTTTCGACGGAGATTATATTCCAGTTGAGGAAATTTTTGTTAATAATGATATTTTCGTTTATCCTAACCCGTTTGATAAATACCTGAAAATAAACTTTAATGAATTTAGTCAAGACCAATATACCATAAAAATTTATAATTCGGCAATGAAATTAGTTCATAAAAACAATTATAGTAAAGAGTCTGGTAATCAAATAAAAATGGACTTATCATATTTAAGTCAAGGAGTTTATTTTGTTAAAGTGTTTTTAGATAATGAGAGAACAATTAAAGTATTTAAAACAATTAAAATTTAATGATATGAAAACTATTATTAGTATTTGTTTGGTTTTAGTTGCAGTTTGTATAAAATCTCAAGAGTTTATTCCGTTTCCTGATTTAGTGCAAATTAATCATGATAGTGTCGAACTTGCACGGGAAGGCAGAAACTATTCTTTTACCAATATTAATGAGCTTTTTAATAGTCAAGAAATTGTTTACTTTGGGTATAATCTCGAAAATAGAGAACTTGCGTGTATAAATGGTAAAGCTTTACCTCCTTTTGAATGTAAGGATTTTTTTGTTAACAATTATAAATTATCAGGAAATACTGTTTATTTGAATACCAAAACAAGTATCAGTTGTAAAAGAGATTCTGAGTTTCAAGACACAGAGGTAAATGTGCGATTAAAGATTATTACAAAGGATAAATATTCTAAACCTATCAACTTTGTAAAAAAAGGAAATCTGTTATTATTTCCTGTAAAAAATGATTTTAATCTATATGTTGTAATGGAAATGTCTTATAACTTAAAAGGAGAAACTGAAACAGAATGGAAACCTGTATTAGATTTATACGACACTTTGCCAACAAATCCAAAATATCTGATATTCACAAGTTTTGAAGTGCGACTTTGCAATTTTACAAATAGTATTTAGACATTATAAACGGACACTATCTAATTTTTTTCCACCAACTAAAGAACGGGGTTAATGTCCTTTTTATTTTTACATCATTTTTATGAAATATAATTTCACTTTTATTTTCTATACTGTTTTCTATTTATTATTTACCCTGACCTTTAGGTCGGGGTAAATTAATTATAATTATTATTGGCTTTAGCCATGAATTTTAAACCTAAAAGTTTATTATTGTCAGGGCTAAAGCCCTTTTTCTCGCTTGTGTTCTTGACCCCGCCCTAAAGGACGGGGTTAATGTTTGTTTTTCTTTCCCAACTAAAGGACGGGGTTAATGTTTGTTTTTCTTTCCCAATTAAAGGACGGAGTTAATGTCCTTTTTATTTTTACATCATTTTTATGAAATATAATTTCACTT
>JAQUBO010000141.1 GCA_028686735.1 Bacteroidales bacterium | reverse complement strand
TGTATTTACAACTTCTAATTGTCCAAAGTTAAAAATAGCTCCGCCATCGCCAGCATCACCGCCTATTCCACCATCACCACCGTTGCCGCCCATGCCACCATTATCGCCACGTCCTCCCATGTCACCATTTGCACCATCTCCACCATTACCACCTACACCACCATTACCACCATTTTGCGTAGTATTATTAGTAAATAAGGAATTTTTAATATATAGATCGCCAGCATTATAAATAGCACCACCTTTCCCGGCATTACCTCCATCAAATCCAGGCATCCCAGGCATTCCATCTTCAACTCCCGGAAAACCTGTTTGAAAACCCGGATTACCAGGGTCGCCATCACTCCCATCTCCGCCATTACCAGCAGAATTGTTTTGCAAAACGCATCGTCGAACTATTAAAGATCCATCATTATAAATAGCTCCACCATCTTGTCCGTTTTCTCCAGGAGAACCAAAATTAAAAGCGCCATCTAAAGCTTTCCCGTTTTGCAAAGTCAAATCCATAATAATTACGTTAGCAGCAGAAGTATAAAATATCCGCCCAAATCCTTGACCATCAATAACAGTTTTATCTGCACCTTGTCCTTTAATAATAACGGACTTGTCTATTAAAATACCTGTTGAGCCTCCTGATTCGGAATGTACTGCATCAACAATGTTAATTGTATCTCCGTTATTTGCAGCCACAATTGCTGCTGATATAGTTGTGTAGGTTTGTGTTGTACCTACATTTAATGTTGTTTGTGCTATAATAAAAATAGAGTTTAAAAACACAAAACCTAACAATACAATAATCTTTTTCATAAGTATGATTTTTTGGTTTAACAAACAATTCAATAATTATCTACAAATCTACAAAAAAACCAGATATAAAATAAAATAAAATGTATTTTTTTAATTAATAATCTCAAATAAACATATATTTTATTCTAGATACATGCACAAACAAACAGAATATGACAGAGCAAACACATTCCCTTATTGCGTTTAAACACCACTCAACCAAGCTATTAATAACACAAAACAACAAACAGTTTATGTAATTGCAAGTATAAAGATTTCAATTTATCATTATTATTCAAAATCATTATTACCCGATTAACAAAAACTTACCTATCCTTATAGTCAATCAGCAAGCACATAAAGAGCACACCTAACTACTAAACAACAAAAACACTATACTTCACTAGCGTAACAAGATACAGCCAAGAAAACAAAAAAACGTCCTATAAGGATATATTTTAAAATTAAAATAACATAAATCATAACTAAACCACAATGGTTCAAATCAATCAGTGCATTCTCAAGTCATTTCATCTTAACATCAGTTTATTAACTCAATATTATTGTTAGTAAAAAAAACCGCACAAACAAACATCAAAGTGTAGAAGAAAACCCCAAACTGAATAAATAAATCCAATAATGCAGTATAAATGTCAAAGATTTTGTAATATTGCAATGAATTAAAAAAAAATATTTTTTGTAATGAATACAGACAGTTTATTTGCAGTTAGCCCGATAGACGGGAGATATTTTGAAAAGACTAAAATATTAAGAAATTATTTTTCTGAATTTGCCTTAATAAAATATCGTGTAAATGTTGAGATTGAGTATTATATTGCACTTTGCGAAATCCCTTTAAAACAACTCGAAAACTTTGACAACTCGCTATTCCCAGCATTACGCAAGATTTACATAGAATTTGACAATAATGAAGCTCAAAAGATAAAAGATATTGAGAAAACTACCAACCACGATGTAAAAGCGGTCGAATATTATCTTAAAGAAAAGTTTGACTCTTTAAATATTTCCGAATTTAAGGAGTTTATTCATTTTGGATTAACATCACAAGACATAAACAATACCGCCACACCTCTAAGTATAAAAGGATGTATGGACAAAGTTTATTCTCCAGCACTGCTAGAGTTAATCAACTCACTTGAAGATAAAGTTTCTGAATGGTCTGACGTCCCATTACTTGCACGCACTCATGGGCAGCCAGCCTCTCCCACTCGTCTAGGAAAAGAGATAGAAGTTTTCTCATCACGAATAAAAGAGCAATTAGCACAATTGGATCAAATACCATTTAGTGCAAAATTTGGGGGTGCTACTGGCAATTTTAATGCTCATAAAGTAAGCTACCCCGATATTAACTGGAACGAATTTGGATATAATTTCGTAAACAATTATTTAGGTTTGCATCGCAGTTTCCCAACAACACAAATCGAACATTATGACAATCTTGCAGCACTTTTAAACTGTATTAATCGCATAAACACTATCTTGATTGACTTTTCACGCGATATCTGGACTTATGTTTCGATGGATTATTTCAAGCAAAAAATCAAAAAAGGTGAGGTAGGATCAAGTGCAATGCCACATAAAGTAAATCCTATTGATTTTGAAAATGCAGAAGGAAACCTTGGGATAGCTAATGCTATATCATCACATCTCGCAGATAAGCTACCAATAAGTCGCTTACAAAGAGATTTAACAGACTCAACTGTTTTGCGAAATATCGGAATGCCTTTTGCACACACATTAATTGCTTTTTCGTCAATACAACGAGGGATATCAAAACTATTATTAAATGAGGCAAAAATAAAGCAAGACCTCGAACAAAATTGGATAGTAATTGCTGAAGCCATCCAAACAATTTTAAGACGCGAAAACTATCCACAACCCTATGAAGCACTAAAAGACCTTACCCGAACAAATAAAGTCATCACAAAAGAAACAATACACGATTTTATTGATAATCTAAATATTTCTAATCTCATAAAAACAGAACTTAAAGATATTACTCCTTTTAATTATACTGGTATTTAGTGAAAGATTTTTATAAAATATTAAAATATATTTTCCCCTATAAACTTTATGCAGGACTAAATATCCTGTTTAATATTTTTTCAACCATTTTTAGTCTGTTCTCATTTGCTCTAGCAATACCATTTCTTGGAATTCTTTTTAAAACTCAACCATTAGTAACTAACCCAATGCCATTTAACATTACAAATATGGCAAGTTTAGAGCATAATTTCAACTACTGGATAAGTAACATCATTGTTGAAAAAGGAGAATTAAATGCTTTAATTACCATTGGTATTATTGTTGTGATTGCCACTTTCTTTAAAGCACTAACAATGTACTTTGCCAATCATTTTATGGTACCAATACGTAACGGAGTGGTAAGAGATATTCGCAATAAATTATTTGATAAAGTTATTATCCTTCCTATTTCATATTTTTCTGAAGACAAAAAAGGAAATATTATTGCCCGTATGACAAACGATGTACAAGAGATTGAATGGGGCATAATGAGTTCACTCGAAATGATATTTAGAGATCCAATTAAAATAATCTTGTATCTTGGGACCATGCTAGTTATTAGTTGGCAAATGACAGCTTTTGTGTTTATTTTATTGCCTGTGGTTGGTTTAATAATAGGACGTGTAGGACGCTCACTTCGTAAAACATCAATGGCTGGACAAACCCAAATGGGCAATCTTATGGCACAAATTGACGAAATGCTCTCAGGATTAAGAATAGTAAAAGCCTTTAATGCAGAACAACACATTTCGGGACGATTCCGTAAAACAAACGACAACTACACAGGCATAATGAATAAAATAAATAGAAAACGTTTTTTGGCCAGTCCATTAAGCGAATTTCTTGCTACTGCGGCAATTGTAGTCATAATGTGGTACGGAGGAACAATGGTTTTAGATGGCAATAATTCTTTATCATCGCAAGCATTAATCGGTTACTTAATAATCTTTAGTCAAATAATTGCACCAGCCAAAACGCTATCTTCATCGTGGTATAACATAAAAAAAGCTATGGCTTCGGTTGATAGAGTTAACGATATCCTTAATGCAAAAAACAATATTACCGAAAAACAAGGAGCAATAAAGATAAACAGTTTCGATGAGTCAATTTATTATAAAGACATCTACTTCTCTTACTCTGAGATACCTGTCCTAAAAAATATAAATTTAAAAATCACAAAAGGTCAAACTGTTGCATTAGTCGGACAAAGCGGTGCAGGAAAATCAACATTAGTTGACCTTATACCTAGGTTTTATGATGTAGAAAACGGTGAAATACAAATTGATGATAGAAACATTAAAGACTATAACATAAAAAGCCTAAGAAACTTACTTGGTTATGTAAATCAAAACCCAATTTTATTTAACGACACAATATTTAACAATATCGCTTTTGGAATTCAAAATGTTAGCGAGGAGCAAGTTGTAGAAGCAGCAAAAGTAGCTAACGCACACGATTTTATAATAGAAACTGAAAATGGATATAACACAAATATAGGAGACAGTGGCAGCAAACTATCGGGAGGACAACGACAACGATTAAGTATTGCAAGAGCCGTCTTAAAAAACCCTCCTATTTTAATCCTTGACGAAGCAACATCGGCATTAGATACAGAATCCGAAAAACTTGTTCAGGAAGCCTTAGAAAATTTGATGAAAAATAGAACATCAATTGTTATAGCACACAGACTATCAACCATTAAAAAAGCTGATATTATTTGTGTTATGAATGAGGGAGAAATTGTTGAGACAGGCAAACATGAAGATTTAATCACTAAAAAAGGAATTTATCATAAACTTCATAATTTACAAATGAGTTAAATTTATGATTAAACTTAACAACAACACATTATTATTTATGAAAAACTTAATAATTTACACCACAATTACATTTTTATCTATTTTATTTATACAATGCACTAGCGATAAAAAAAAGAAACCTCATACAAACACAAATAATGTTGTACTTAAGCAGCAAAATTACAGTTTCGATAACCCACCTGCATTTAGAAACGACGGCGAATTAGTTTTCATAGACAATTTATCGGGTGACCAAATACTCCACATTGAAATTGAGATTGCCAGTACTGATTTTGAAAGAGCTCTTGGCTTAATGTATCGCCAAAAAATGGATGAAAATCAAGGAATGCTTTTTTTATTTCCACGTGAACAAGAGCAATCATTTTATATGAGAAACACGCTTATTCCTCTCGACATAATTTATGTTAATTCAAAAATGCAAGTCGTCGATATTTATAAAAACACAAACCCTTTAGATGACACCTCTTTACCCTCGGTTGCACCAGCACAATATGTTATTGAAATCAATGCTGGACTATGTGAAAAACACGGAATTGAAGTCGGTAATAAAATTGTATTTTAACAAAACTAATTAACATGACCTCCATTTGCCATATAACGATTGTACACACAAGATACGACGTAAGAATATTTCATAAAGAATGTAAATCATTATCAAAAGCTTTTGAACAAGTAAATTTAATAGTTGCTGATGGTCTTGGAGACGAAATAAAGGATGGAGTAAATATTTATGATATTGGTAAACCTAAAAGTAGAACAGATAGGTTTTTAAAAATGTCTAGCAGAGCCTTAAAAAAAGCAGTGGAAATTCAATCTGAGATTTATCATTTACACGATCCCGAATTATTAAGAATAGCACTCAAACTCAAAAAAAGCGGAGCAAAAGTAATATTTGATTCGCACGAGGATTTGCCAAGACAAATTATTAGTAAACCATATATCCCAAAAATATTAAGAAAACCAATAGCTTTTTTTGTAGAGATATTTGAGAATAGAATAGCAAAAAAGATTGACGGAATAGTTGCTGCAACTCCATATATTAGAAATCGTTTTTTAAAAATACATCCAAACAGTATTGACATAAATAATTATCCAATACTTGATGATATTAAGTTTAATAACCAATGGAACAACCGCACTCATTCAATTGGTTATATAGGTGGCATTTTTAAAACTAGAGGAATAATCGAAACTTTAGATGCGATTAAAGACACTGATATTAAACTAATACTTGCTGGAAATTTCTCGCCCGAATCATTAGAAACAGAATGTAAGAGACATAAAGGATGGAAAAATGTGGAGTATTTAGGATTTCTCGACAGAAAAGGCATAAATGAATTACTAGGTAAAGTGAAAATAGGGATGGTCATTCTCGAAGCAACTCCAAGTTATATAAATTCTCTCCCAGTAAAAATGTTTGAATATATGGCAGCTGGCTTACCTCTTATCGCTTCCAACTTCCCTATATGGCGACAAATAATCACCGAATCGAACTGCGGCATTTGTGTTGATCAAACAAGCCCAAGCGATATTGCGAAAGCTATTATCAAACTCATTTCTAATAACCATTTACTAAAACAACATGGGATTAATGGAAGAAAAGCAATTGAAGAAAAATACAATTGGGAAATTGAAGAAAAAAAACTCATTAAATATTATAGCAGTTTATTATAATCAGAGTCTGCAAGAACCAAACTTATAGGCCCAGTAAACTTAAACTTTAAACTTACACCAAAACTTTACAGACAAAAGATGCATAATTCAAGTTTTCTTAATTATTTTTGTATAATAAAATTATAATATGAAAAATAAAAAATCTTTTATATTGATATTATTTTTGGGGATTTCATTAACATCTATCGGACAAACAGATACAGTTTCCAAAAAGATACGAAGCAATCTTATTGATATCAGTACTGGTATAGCTACAGGTAGCCTGCGAGATATGAGTACATCTCCCCTATTTTACACTGGTTTACTTCCTGTAATCAATATTGGATATTCAAATTTCTTTAATAAAAACTTAGTTCAATTAGATTTAAATTCATATAACGGGATATACATAAAACTTACTGACGATGACTCATATTTATCTACGGCAAATAGCCTTAATGCAGAACTTGCATACTATAGACATTATACAGACTATGATAATACTGGTTTAAAACATTATCCTGGAGTATCAATAAACAATTACACATCTATAAGAGTAAACAGTGCTTTTAATAATGCAGCTTTTGCGTTTGAAAATATCGCCAGTTTAAATATCAATTATTTAATTACAAAAGATTTTACTGTAAAAGCAAAACAAAAAAAGCTCTTGTGGTTGGTAAAATATTATCGAAAAGAAAAGCAATATCTTGCATCATTTAAAATTGGTATTCCAATATATTCTCTTATTTATCGACCAGGTTATACCAACCCTGGAAACTTAACATTAAACAATATTATATTACTTCCAGACTATAAAGTTACAAACAAAGTATTTTCAGGCATGAACACCAACTTATCGCTTTCCAGAATATTAGAAAATGGCAATAGGATTAAATTTACTTATCACTGGGAGTTTTTTACTTCGGGTAAATACTCTCTCAATCGATTGGATATGTCGAGACATGCATTATTATTTAGCCTAGTATTTAAAATAAACTAATAAAAATCTATACAATGAAATATAAAAACATAATATATATTTTACTCACAATCGTAATTTGCACGATATTCTTTTCAGCCTGTGAGAAATTAGCTTTTGAAAACGAGATAGAAAATACTCCTATGCAAAATTTCGATTACTTATGGAATGAGGTTAACAAAAAATATGCTTTTCTTGAATATAAAAACATCAATTGGGATAGTATTTACCAAGTTTATTATCCACATATTAATAATGAAATGTCTAATGATAGCCTTTTTAGGGTTTTAGGTAATATGCTAAATGAACTTCGAGATGGACACGTGAATTTATTTTCACCATTCAATTTATCGCGTTACGACATAACAATGCTTGGTCCTGTTAATATTAACACACGCATTATTAAAGAGAATTATCTTAAAACAGATTATTACACAACTGGCTCATTCGTTCATAATTTTATTAAGAATAAAGATATCGGATATATTAGATACTCATCTTTTTCCAAATCTTTAATTACAGATTATGAACTAGATTTTATTCTTGAAAGGTATAAAAACACAAAAGGATTAATCTTAGATATTCGCCAAAATGGTGGTGGATATGTTGATAATGTTCTAAAACTACTAAGTCTTTTTTGCAATGAGGAACGACTATTATACGAGACTCAAATAAAAAATGGTCCAGCCTCAAACAATTTTACCATATTAGAGTCAGTATATTCGAATAAAACCGAGAGGGATACTTACGATAAAAAACTAATTATTTTAACAGATCGTGGCTCATATAGTGCCTCTTCGTTTTTTGCAGTCTGTACTTATGCTTTTGATAATGCCATTCTCGTTGGCGACACCACTGGCGGAGGTTTAGGGTTACCAAACGGCGGGCAATTACCAAATGCTTGGACGTATCGATTTTCGATTACCCGAACAATAGCAATTAATGGACAAAATTATGAGAATGGAGTGCCACCCAATCATACTGTTCTACTAGCTGATGATGTTGCACAAACGGGGATTGATAATGTTATTGAATTTGCAGCAAATTTAATTCTAATAAATTGAAAAAGAAAATCAATATATAATCCGCATTAACCCATACTATTATTTTCAGTGCAGCACATTAATACGCCCACTAGCAAAAAAACAAAGGCTAATAATTATGTCTTTACTAGGCTTTGGGTATCCATTGTTTCTTGTGTCGATAATCAGTATCTCATCATCTGAAAACTCCATACAAACAAAATCATAAACATGATTATATATTTTCCCTTTGCTATTAATATTATAATGTGTAACAAATTTAGAACAACTGACCCAAGCGGATTTATGATGATACCATTTTATACTTTAACGTAAGATTGTTATTAGGAAGTTTAGTTTCGGTATCGCTTATTATATATGTGGCACTTTATGATTATATGATATTAAATTATAAGCTGCCCTTTCAGGACGCAAATTCCAGTTAGTTCATGGAAACGAGGCGTTGCCTCGTTTTAATTTAAATCAGACTTTCAGCCTGATTTAGAGTATGCATCGCTTTTGCCAAAAGCAAGATTTGTATCCCTAAGGCTGAAAAGCCTTATTTATTATAACCAGATGCGAAGCTTCTGGTTATTAATCGAATACAAATGGCGTCCTGAAAGGGCAGCTTAACATATATATATACATAGGTTTAGAAATGATGATAGTCTTTTTGCCTCGTTTTAGTATCTTTTTAAAATCCTAACACCAATGAATAAATACTCCTGTAATCATCTAATTTACAAGCAATTAAATGAATTTAAAATAATTATGGGTCAGTAGTTCTGAAATTTGAATTGGAATTTTTTTCACTAATTCTGTGTATATATTAACTGAAAAGTTACCACTCTATTAACTGAAAAGTTACCACTCTATTAACTGAAAAGTTACCAGTCTATTAATTGAAAAGTTACCAGTCCAAAGCACAAAGACACAATTCACAATAAACAGGATTTCCAAACTTAAAATTAGCCCTCACTTAAATGTTATTAAACGACTATGATCTGAAAAACATTGCAGTTGTATATGTTAGTTGAAAAATTGCCACTCTATTAACTGAAAAGTAACCAGTCTATTAATTGAAAAGTTACCAGTCCAAAGCACAAAAACACAATTCACAATAAACAGGATTTCCAAACTTAAAATTAGCCCTTACTTAAATGTTATTAAACGACTATGATCTGAAAAGCATTGCAGATTCATATATCTCACTGGATGCTATTAAACTAATAAATACACACCAACCGCTAAACCGACATTTAATTATTTTTATTTGCTAACTCATTAATTTAATTTAACTTTATAATAATTTACAAAGCCTGTTTAGATATGATGTAAATCTGTTCACAATTAATACCAAAGTATGAAAAAGAATTTGTTTTATAAGTGGCTTACTTTTTTGTTTATATTTGGCATTGCTGCTATATATTTTTCATATTCTGAGTCCACTCCGAAAACTCTGTTTCTTAATTCATTGAAAATCGAATTTTTACGGAGCGAGACAAGTTGATTGACAATAATGTTGCAAAAAATGATTTAATCACTGATTTTAGTCTAAAAAACAATG
>JAQUBO010000015.1 GCA_028686735.1 Bacteroidales bacterium | reverse complement strand
CTTATAATATCATTGGAGTATTGTATTATTCTTATGGTAATACTTCGCTTCACTATAGAATGGAGTCAGATATTACCATTGCAAACAGTATTGATAGTGAATTTGCAAATGCAGTAAGCGTATATCCAAACCCAGCAAGCGAAACTATAAACATTGTAACTGATAATGCTCAAACAATTACAATCACTAATTTGGTTGGACAAATTGTTAAGGAAATTTCGGTTGCTAATGAAATTGAAACAATAGACATCAGTAACTTAAACGCAGGAATTTATTTTGCAAAATTAAGTAAAGCTAACGAAACTGCTGTCCTAAAAATTATTGTTGAGTAGTTTCATTTAAAAGATAAGATGATTTAAAACAATATTCTTATCACTTCAAAAATTATAAAAAACCTGTAAGATTAATCTTGCAGGTTTTTTTGTACAATAATTACCTATTAAACTTAAAGCTACTATCTTTCTCATCATTTATTAACTTGCAATTGTTTCACTTATCTGATTTTTTTTTAAATTTGCACAAGCAACATTGCGAAATAATTTCTTGTTAAATGTTAAAAACATCTAAAAATTACTCACATTTTTCAAACCAAACAATACTTATATTAATATTGCTTGTTGCTACCATTTTACGCTTTTACAACTTTACTGAAATACCATTTACCCATGATGAATTTAGTGCTTTATTCCGCACGTATTTTAACAGTTTTAGTGACTTAATCGAATATGGTGTCAAAGTTGACGGCCACCCAGCAGGAGTGCAGGTTTTTCTTTACTATTGGACAAAAGCTTTTGGCGAAGCAGAATGGGTTGTAAAACTCCCTTTCATGATATCGGGGATATTAGCAGTTTTTATGATTTACAAAATCGGCAAACTCTGGTACAACGAAACAGTAGGGTTGATTGCGGCTGCTTTTTTGGCAAGTTTACAATATTCGGTTATGTACAGTCAAATTGCCAGACCTTATGGAAGTGGTATTTTTCTGATACTAGCAATGGTTTGGTTTTGGTCTCTAATCGTAAAAAATAAAGGAAACTTCATCCGAGATATTGTACTTTACGTGATATTTGCATCACTATCTACATACAATCACTATTTTAGTTTTCTACTCGCAGTGATTGTAGCAATTACAGGATTTTTTGTTATAGAAAAAAAGCTTCTACTCAAGTATTTAATTGCAAATATCTGTATTGCTCTCTTATACATTCCTCACATAAATATTTTAGTCGCACACCTAAGAATGGGAGGTGTTGAAGGCTGGTTAGGCAAACCGGACTCAAGCTTTTTTGGTAATTATTTAGCGTATATTTTTCATTTTTCATACTTTTCCTTAGGACTAATAATAGCCCTGATTACCTTGGGAATAGCAAAATTCAGAACACAAACTTTTAGTTTAAAAAGATTTATAATATTTTTAATTTGGTTTTTATTACCAATGCTAATTGGATATTTTTATTCCATCTATGGGAATGCGGTTCTGCAATATTCAGTCTTAATTTTCAGTTTTCCATTTTTATTCTTTATATTGTTTGGACATCTAAAAGACATGAATAAATATGTCAATTTGATAATAGTTTTTTGCATTTTATCAGTTAATACCATCACACTAATTTACGGGAGAAATCATTATGAAATATTTTACGAATCATCCTATAAGAAGATATTAACCGATTATGTCGAATACAAAGACTTACATCCCAATAGTCCTGGCATAATTTCATCAAACCAAAAAATCACAAACTATTATCTTAAACATTTAGACATAGACAAGGATTTTGTATTCATTGATAAAGAATTATCAAGATATGAGCTTGTAAAATTGATATCGAGTTTAACAGAAAACAACGATTACCTGTATCTTGGTTGTACTTCGCATATTGATCCAATAACAGTTCCTTTGATAATGGATAATTTTTCTAAAATTGAAACACAAAATAACTTTTTTGCAGGAACAACATATATTTTTAGCAAAAACGGAAACGTGCAACAAAATATTATTACCGAAATAGACTTTTCGAATAATAACGCCATTGCCTGGCAAGGTGTTGACCCCAATAATATTATTACAGACAATCTAAACAATAGTTTATATTCAATCAAAGATTATATGGAGTGGTCTCCCTCCTACTCAATTGATTTTGATGAACTAAATATCTCAAAGTATGATTTCATTGACATTTCAACACAAACTATTCTAGGTGAAAATGTTAAAGATCTTTTTCTAGTAGCGTCTTTTGAGTCTAATGATAAAAACATATACTATACAACCTCTAACTTTTCTGATTTCATAATAAGCGATACTAAAGACAATCAAACAAATATCCATTTAAGTCTGAAACTATCAGATATAAATCTTAATTATGACAATATAATAATTAAAATATATGTATGGAACAGGGGAAAAAATAATTTTCTAATAGATGATTTTAAAATAACTATCAGAGACGGTAATCCCATAATATATTCTTTAACAAACAAAACTTAGCATCTTTTTTCAACAAGATTACCATCATATCTGCAAAGAAACGAATTACACGTCTTTACTTTTTACACGACTAAACCGCAAAGCTTTAAGCATCCACATTGGGAGCGATTTTTCTGGGTCTCGTTTACGAAGATTCAAGTTTAATCCCAATGCTTTTACCAGAGGGATTTTATGAGCTTCAACAAATTCAATTAATGTTCCATCAGGATCTTCGATATATGTAAAACGTCCAGCCGCATTCCCCATATCAAAAGAGTCTGCATTATCATCCTTTATGGCACTATCGACAGTAAATGGATGTCCATAACTCTCGCTATGCTTACGCAAAGCATCCATATTTCTAACGTCGAAACAAATTTGAATAAAACCTGGGTCGCCCCAAAAACGTCCTTCATATATTTTACGAGGTTCCCTTTCCAATGCTTGAACTAACTCAATAAACGAACTACCAAACAATTTACTAAAACCTCCTTTTCGAGGTTCAGAATGAGTAAGCAAAACTCTTCTAAACTTCTGTTCTCCGGAGTTCAAAGCTTTAAAATCACCAAAAACCCCAGTTTCATCAGCCACAATTTTATCATATCCTAAAATATCTCTATAAACCGTCAATGATTTCTCAATATCACTTACACCTATAATAGCACCAACTGGTCCACCAGTAGAGCGTTTCTCGTCACGTAAAATATATTTGTGGTGAACAATTTGAAAAATATTTCCGTAAGGATCTTTAATAAAAAATGTATGACAATTATCAATTGATTTATGCAATCCACCTAAAATAGTTATATTAGGATCTGCTTTAAATAGCTCATAAGTGAGAATAACATTTCGACTTTTTATTTTTGCAGCAAATATTCCATAATCGCCCAAGTGAATATCAAAATCTATTTTTTTTGGTTTTCTGTCTGAATATTGCCAGATTTCAAAACCGCCTCCCCCTTGCATATTAATCGCGATGCAAGCATGCCGTTTTTGAGGTTTATTTCCAGTATAAGGTAACATTAACTCGGCAACAGTATCATCTTCGAGTATTCTTACATCCATATTAAAAACATCAATGTAATACTTCCAGGCTTCGGAGAAGTTCTCAACTCCAATACCTACTTGTTGAATTCCACTAATAACAAATTTTTCCATTTTATGTTGGTTTTATTTTTCTGACTAATTTTCTTGATAATCCTGGAATAAACCTCTTAATATAAAGCATTAAAAGCTCTTTACCCCCTACAAGGACTTCTGGTTTTTGTTTTATTATTGCCTTAACAATTTTTTTTGCTGCCTTATCAGCAGGCACTCCACCAGCTTGTCCATCATCTATTTTCCCATGTGGCTTTCCATCTTTTTCTAAAGCAGACACTGATATATTTGTTTGAACTCGACCTGGGCAAACCATTACAACTCTAATACTTTGGTCATAATATTCGGCCTGAAGAGTTTCGAAAAAACCATAAAGTGCATGCTTTGAGGAGCAATATGCTGATCTGAGTGGAAAGCCAAAACGACCTGATATACTAGTTGTTACAGCAATAGTAGCTCCACCTTGTTCAATCATTTTAGGTAATAACAATTTTGTAATTTTAACTGGTGCGAAAAAATTTATATCCATAATCTTTTGGTCAACATCTAACAACGTTTCTTGAACATTTGATCGCTGGCTTATCCCTGCATTATTATAAAGTATATCTATTCGTCCATAAAACAACAGAGCATTCTCTACTAGTGTATCAATATCTTGAATATTCGAAAGATCATAAGGCAAAATCTCACACCTACCACCAAATTGAATACATTTCGATTTCACTTTTTTTAGTTTATCGACTTTAGTGGCTGTTAGAATTAATCGAGCTCCTTTTTTTGCGAATAAATAAGCACAAGCCTCGCCAATACCAGAAGATGCCCCGGTAATCCAAATTACTCTATCTAAAACAATCTGCATAATAATTTTTAAAATAAATTAAGAAAATTGACTTTATATATAAAAAATAATGTTCTAAACACCTCGTCTATATAACTCACTAGTTATTTTCTTTTAATCATATCTTTTTTACTAAAGAACAGTGTTAATGTTTATTTTATTTTTACTCTGTTTTTTAATTTCATTTTTATTTTCCACACTACTTTCTATTTATTATTTACCCTGACCTTCAGGACGGGGTAAATAAGTTAAAGTTCCATTACTGTCAGGGCTAAAGCCCTGTTCTCGTTTATGTTCGTTACCCCGACCTAAAGGACGGGGTTAATATCTATTCTTTTTCCGCCAACTAAAGAACGGAGTTAATGTCTATTCATAATCCGTCAACAATAGGACGTAGTCAATTTCTATTCATAATCCGTCAACTAAAGGACAGTGTTAATGTTTATTTTATTTTTACTCTGTTTTTTAATTTTACTTTTATTGTCCACACTACTTTCTATTTATTATTTACCCTGACCTTTTAGGTCGGGGTAAATAAGTTAAAGTTCCATTACTGTCAGGGCTAAAGCCCTGTTCTCATTTATGTTCGTTACCCCGACCTAAAGGACGGGGTTAATCTCTATTCTCTTTCCGCAAACTAAAGAACGGTGTAAATATCTATTGTTCTTCCGTCAACTAAAGAACGGAGTTAATGTCTATTCTTTTTCCGCCAATTCTTATCCTTTATTGTTTGATAATTCCTTAGTCTTTAATTACAGCGTCCCAAAGTTGTTTACGATAATCATCAATCTCATGAGGTTTACACTCATCAATGCTATCAACATCCTTAGTTGTATATATCATTTCGTTAACAAAATCTGGTGCTCTACGCACACCCTCGCCAGTATTAATAAGAACAGTTTCACCGTTTTTAATCAATCCTTTCTTGAGGGCTTCAAAAAATCCTGCCATACAAACAGCTGATGCTGGTCCAAGAATTACTTTTCTTTCGTAAGCTATCAGTTTACCATAATCGATCATTTTAGATTCTTTCATTCGAAGAAACGTTCCACCAGAGTTTTTCACAAGTTTTGCTATAATTGGATATGTTGCAGGATGTCCAGTACCTAAAGTTGGCACTGCTGTTTTAGGATTTTCTAATATAGGATACTCCTTTTCAAATCCTTTAGGGAAACCATCTTTTTCTGCTTTTTCCCAAGCTTGTACCATTGGGTCGCAACCATCAGGCTGTACCATAATAAATTTCGGATTTTTAAGATCTGGATAAACTGATTTTATTTCACGAATGCCTTTGTCAATTGCAATTGGTCCAGTTCCACCACTAATCGCTTGTATATATACATCAGGCATACGATCCAAATAACGTAGCCACTCAAAAACCATTGTTTTCTTAGCCTCTACTCTAATAGGGTCAATATTACCAATCGAAATAAGAATATTATATTTTTTTGAATATTCAGCAGCAATTTTTTTTGCTTTTGAATAATCGCCTTTAACCCTAAAGACTTGCTGTCCAAAAGCACTAATTACTGCTTCGGAGGCCTTTAAAGCATTATCGGGTATAAAAACAGAGCAGTTAATACCAGCAATTGACAAATATCTTGCATAAGAAGTTGCAGTATTTCCCGTCGATGCCACACAGTATTGTTTAATATCGTGCTCCTTAAAGATGCTTGCAGCCAACGAAGCCGCTACGTCTTTAAAAGTCCCTGTTCCGCCATTCAAATCATTACGATAAACTTGTACATTTATATCTAATCCATACTTTTCTTTCGCAAAATCCTCAAGAAACCACCAGTTTTGTAATGAAACAGCTCCTTCTTTTCTTGAAACAATGTTTTCTTGTTTTGAGAGTGGTAAATAATAAAAATACTGCCAAAAACTTATAGGATTTCCTTTTATTATTAGTGGCAATTCTTTATAATCACTGCTATACCAAACCTCTGAATGATTACTACCACACTCTGGGCATACTTGATTTTGTTCGAACCAAGCACCAAAGTCTGGAGTAATATGCTCACATTTAACACATTTTAAATAATACTTACTATCATCTTTCATAAACTAAGTTTTAAATTTTAAAAACGAAGTAAAATTAACAATAAATAATTCTACTTCGTTTTTTTATAACATAAATTGATAATCAGGAATTATCCGATTTTCATTGATTTCATCTCGTCGGTATTATATTTACCTGCGTCAAGATTAGATTTTATTTTCTTAAACACTTCTATTGTTTCGTTTACATCTTCTAAAGTATGTTCAGCTGTAGGAATAAGACGTAACATCAAAACTCCTTTAGGTACTACAGGATATACAACAATAGAGCAGAAAATATTATAGTTTTCTCGAAGATCAATCACAATATTTGTACCCTCTGGAACGGAGCCACTAAAATATACTGGAGTTACAGGAGACTCCGTAACACCAATATCAAATCCATTTTCTTTTAAGCCATTCTGCAATGCTTTTGCAATTTTCCACAAATTCTCTTTATGCGAAGGATCATTTTGAAGCATTTCTAAACGTTTAAATGCACCAATTACCATTGGCATTGGCAAAGATTTGGCAAAAATTTGCGAACGCATGCTATACTTTAAATAATCAATAATATCTTTATCGGCAGCAACAAAAGCTCCAATACCAGCCATCGACTTAGCAAAAGTAGCAAAATATATATCTACCTCATCTTGAACTCCAAAATGCTCGCCAGCACCCGAACCAGTTTCACCCATAGTTCCAAAACCATGTGCATCGTCAATTAATAATCTAAATTTATAATCTTTTCTTAATTTTACAATTCCTGGCAAATAGCCTAAATCACCAGCCATTCCAAAAACGCCTTCGGTAACAACCAAAATACCACCACCATTTTCATTTGCTATTTTAGTAGCAAATTTCAACATCTTACCACAACGCTCAATATCATTATGTGGAAAAACAAAGCTTTTACCCCCCTTAGCCTTATGAAGGAATATTCCATCCATTATACAGGCATGAGATTCAGAATCATATACAATAACATCATTACGAGTGGTTAAAGAATCGATAATTGAAACCATTCCTTGATAACCGTAATTGAGAAGAAAAGAAGATTCTTTATTTACAAACTTTGCTAATCTATTTTCTAATTCGGCATGATGTTTTGTTTGTCCTGACATCATTCTCGCACCCATTGGATAAGCCATACCATACTCAGCCGCACCTTCAGCATCAGCTTTACGAACATCTGGATGATTTGCCAAACCAAGATAATTATTTAAACTCCAGGTTAAAACTTCGCGACCTTGAAATATCATGCGAGGTTTAATTTCACCTTCAAGAGCAGGAAACATAAAATATCCTTCTGCTTTTTGTTGATACTGACCTAATGGTCCTCTAGCTTCTTTCAATCTATCAAAAATGTCTATCATAATAATTTAATTTTGTGTCAAATTTATAGTTTTATTTATAACTTACCTCAAATTCGTTAATCTTTTTAACTAATTCTACCTTTTTGCTTTGTTTTTCAGATACAATGTTAACAGCAACAATCTCTGCAATATCCTGTACTATTGCTTTATTTCCATGTACAAAAGACTTTTTACATAAAGGGCATGCAGTCGCAAGTATATCTGGATTTGATGCGGTTAATACTTCAAGACCATGGTCTCTAATTTTAGTTTGTGTTGCAAGATCAATCACAGAGTTAGACAAACTCCCACCACAACATAAAGAGTTTTCTTTTTCTAACTCAGCACTCTGTAATTTACCAATTTTCTCAAGTACCGTTCGTGGAGCATCATAAACATTACAGCCTCTACCCAATTCACACGGATCGTGATACACTATTGATTTACCAGAATTATTAAGTTTTAATTTATCATTATTAATTAATATTTCGATATACTCTGAATGGTGAAGAACTGGAATCTCAAGTGCATATTCGTCTCGAAAAGATTTGTAACAAATGGGACAAGATGTTACAAGCAATTTTGCCCCTGATGAGTGAATCATCCTCATATTTTTACTAATCAAATCTTTTGATTGTTGCACAAATCCTTGCTGACGCATTGGTCGTCCACAACATAAACCTTTTTCCTCATCCATAAACCAATATTTAACGTCAGCAGCATCAAATATTTTCTTCATCGAAATAATAATACTTGGAGTAAGATGCGACATGCAACCAGCAAAATAAACCACTTCGACTTTTGAATTACAGTCAGTTGTTTCTGCATAATCATAATAATGTTTACCGGGAATCTCGGCTTTATTACGCATTTGTTGGCGAATCAGTGTTGTTTCGATACCAACAGGACAAGCCTCAGTACACCTTCCACAAAGCAGACAATTATTTGCTATATCATCAGTAAGATTTCCATATCGAGTGTCCCGTATAAAATAAACCGATTGAACATTATTGATATCGGCAGCAAAATTAAGTTGGCAAGCATCTATACAAATACCACATCGAGAACAAGCATTAATTTGAATATCAGATAAGCCTGAATATTGCTCTCCAGCTGTTGCTCCCCATTTTCTTAAAAATATTAAAACAACTTCTGTTGGGATGTGCATATATCTTGAAAATGGCAATGCAACAAAAAATGCAAATAAAACAGTAGAATATGCCCACCAAAGCGGTAATTCTATGGTTTGAACAGGCAAATTTGTCATCAAATTACCCAAAGAACCTGTTAAAAAGCCTCCATTATTAGTAATAGCAGCAGTTGTACTTTCGGCTAAAAGTCGTAAAGGAAAAACCCACCACAAAGCAGAAAGGGCTATCCGATCGAATGTACTGTGTTTAGTAGCTTTTTTCATTCCCATAAACTTTGAACGCATTCTTTTGATAATCGCCAAAAGCACTCCACTCAAAACCACAAGTAATAAAAAGTCCATTATAAAAGTAAACTGGGCAGCCATAAAATACTCGTGTGGCTCTCGAGCAAAATATCTAAAGAAAATAGCAAGCCATGGTTCTTCAAAAAATGTTCCTGCATAAAATGACGATTCAGTTTTACCAACAACGATAAGCAAAAACCATCCGAATGCCAGACTCATGTGCATATATCCAAGAACAGGATTTTTCTTATAAATATTACGATGAATTAAAGCTTCGCGAATTACCTCGCCTATTGCTTGTATAGTCTTAAATGTAAACATGTTTTTATTGACAAAATATTTTTGTTTACGATCAAGATTTTTTATCCAAGAAACATATTTATAGATAATAATAGCAAATAAAACAATTGCTCCTACTACAAATGGCAGTATAAATGGATGAAAATTCATGCTTCAATTTTTTTATAATTAAGATCACTAAGAACAATTCTCAAGTTATAAATTATAGCACGAGTATTTACACCTCTTGGGCAAACAAGCTTACACTTTCCGCACAACATACACTTATCAAGTTCCTCTGCAAGCCCTTCGAATTGTCCTCTGCGAAACATTAAATGGCAGTTTCGAAAATTAAATTCAGTATGTAAGTTTGCGGTACAAGTTGCAGTACATGCCCCACACATAAGACATCTATGAGCTGAGGGGACTTTTTCTATTAGCCGATTATAAGCATCTAAGTTTGCTGTATCAAAGTCTAAAACCCTTGGTTTTGATATTTTAAATCCCCAATTTTTCATGTGGTAGTTTTTAAGTACTTAACAATATCGATTGCTGCCGATCTAGCATCTGCAAGAGTTTCGGGCAAAGTTAAAGGACGTTTACAAGTTCCTGCTAAAAATAAACCAGGTTTCGAGGTCATATTATCTTCAGAATATAAACCCAAAGGTTTTGCAAAACCATATAGCCCCAACACATCATTTTGTTCGCTCAATAATGTTGTTCCAGCAGATGACTCTATACCCACCATAAGTACCAAAAGGTCAAGTGTCATTTTCATGGGTAAGGCACTTAAAGTATCTTCGGCTTTAATTTGAATTCGATTATCCATAGTAACAGCAGCTTCAGATATTCGTCCTCGAATATAAGTAACACCATATTCCTCCTGCGATTTTCTATAAAGTTCCTCGTAAAATTGTCCTGCCATTCTCATATCCATATAAAAACAATATGCTTTCGAATCAGGGACAAGCTCTTTAAACTCTATTGCTTGTTTAACAGCATTAATGCAACAAACTCTTGAGCAATAATGGTTTCCAACTTTCTCATCTCTACTACCAACACAGTTTAAAAACGCAATACGTTCTGGCACTTTTCCTTCTGAAGTTAAGATTTTACCAGATTTATACATTTTTTCAAAATCCACCGAAGTAATTACATTATCATAAATTCCATACCCCAGTTCTTCTTTTCTTTTTGCATCAAACACCTCAAAACCAGTTGCTAATAAAGCGGCATCAGCCTCAAATATTTTATCTGCATCCTTTTTAGCAAACCACGATTTACCTTTAGGATATAAATTTTTTATTTCAGTATTAGTAATTACTTCAATATTTGGGTGATCTAATTTTCGATATAAAGTTTGTCTAATCTGCTCAGCATCTTGAAAATCTGGAAAAAGCTTATCCCAATTTTGGATATGTCCACAAACATCTGCTTTCTCCTCTATTAAAACAAGCTTAACTCCTTGCAATGCGAGGCTATAAGCTGCTTCTATTCCAGCAGGTCCTCCTCCAATTATCAAGACTCTTTTATCCATCATAATCTACTTTTAAGATTTCGGGTTTTTCGGGTATTCCAATAAACTTTCCTGATTTTCCAACAAATTTATTTTTTGGATCATAATCAATCCCAATTTTATCTAAAAGAGCCTCTGATTGTATTTGATGCACTTGCAAACCAAGATCCCATGGATTATAACCTAATAATAATCCTGTTAGTTCTTCATAAGTTAACACTGGAATGCCCATTCCATACTCATCGTAAGTTTTCCCCTCCATTTCAGCAATTGTATATTGCCATCTATCCATAAACATAGTACAACCAGGACAATTTGTGAGTACAAAATCGGGTTTATATTCTTCCATAGACTCAAATTTTTTCTTAGTATTAGCAACAGAATAACCTCTATTTGCCATTACCAGATATTGTCTAAACCCAAAACCACAGCAATGTCTTCTTTCAGGATAATCTATCACTTCTCCCCCCCATTCTTCTATCATCCCAGCCAAAACCTGTGGAAACTCTGCACCACCAACCGCATGTTTTGTAAATATTTTACCATAATGACATCCAATATGCTCAACAACTCTAAGAGGTTTGCCAGTTTTATGATTTACAAGCTGATATTTCATTTTTTTCTTAAGTTCCTTACGGTTCTTATAAATTATATCCGATGGATGAGCAATATTTTCTGGCACTTTAAATTCTCTACCAGTTGCCTTTCGCAAAAACTCTCTAGCCTTCTCTAACTCTTCTGGAAACTCTTGCCAAGTTTCAAAAACCTCAGTAAATATTCCGAATGATGTTACACAAGAAGGTACAAAATTTGTTAATTCCTTATCAGTCATTAACGAAAAAAGTCTTGCACAAATAGTCATAGTAGTGTCAAATTGTACTACGTCTGAATGATATCCAATACCAGTGCATGTATGTTGATTTTGATCATCAATAACAGTTTTACCAAGTTCATCCCTCAATATTTTAAGAAATGCTGTTTCAGAACCTGGAAAGAAAGATTGCCTAATGCAGCTACGCTCATAGTAATAATTATCATCAGCAATTTCTTTCTGATACTCATTCCAAAAATGTTTCTTTTTAGTATCCATGTTATTTTTTATTTTTGATGATTATCTGAATTTTCGATATAAGTATGAAAGAAATACTCGTTATTTATTCCTTTATCATCAAAACCCAGGTTCATTAATTTTGCTTGTGCTTTACTAAATGTCTCTATATTTTCAAACAATCCAGTTCCATTAGTAACATCAAAAATTCGTTTTACTTCGTCTAAGTTTTCTTGCGAAATTTTTCGTAAAGCACCTCCACCTTCTTTGTTATAATTAGCTCCTAATCTATCGGCAACCTCTTCGGCATTTTCGTAATACCATTTCCACACGGGTCCTTGTTCTGGATGTAATTTAGGCGTTACACTATCTATATGAACACAATAACCGGTATTAATAATATTATCGCCAACTGTACGTTTAACTGCAAATTGCTGTCTTCCTTTTTCGCTTTCGGTAAAAAACCCGAGTTCCTGCGAAAATCGTCTTAAAACAGAAATTATCATAGCAGGAACATTTCCTCGAGGACAACGAGCTTTGCACGACATACACTGTCCACAATACCAAATTGTCTCACTTTTTAAAAGAGCCTCAATTTTATCGTCATCACGAGTTTGGACAATATTACATATCTGACGAGGATCATATTTGTAAAACTCCGCAGCTGGGCAAATTGCAGTACAAACACCACAATTCATGCACGCTGTAAGTCCTTCACGAAATCTAACATCTGTCGATAAAAGTTCGTAATAGTTTTTCATACTTCACTTAATTGTTTTTACAAAAGTATTCAATTATAACTTGGTGCAATAGACTGTAAGTACTACAAACCATTGAGTATAAATAACATTTCATGTAAGTATAAATACGAGGTTCAAAGATAAAAATCTGGCAATGCGACGAACAGAATAGAGAACAAAAGAACGGAAGAACAGAGGAACGGAAGAACAGAGGAACAAGAGAACAAGAGAACAATTGAACACTTGAACAATTGAACAATTGAACAAGAGAACAATTGAACAATTGAACAATCGAACGACGAACAAGAGAACAAGAGAACAAGAGAACAAGAGAACAAGAGAACAAGAGAACAATAGAACAATCGAACAATCGAACAATGGAACAAAGAACAATCGAACCCGCCAGTTGGCGGAAACAATCGAACAAAGGAACAAACAAAAAACAACAAACAAAAAACAACGAACGACGAATAACGAACAATTGAACAATGGAACAATCGAACAGAAGAACAAAAATAAAGTAAATTGTATTAGCGAAGGTACTCCCCTTCAGGGGTTGGGGGGTAGCGAAGGCAATTTATTGAAAGCAAAACGTTTTTGAAGTAAGAACAATTGAACAATCGAACAAGAGAACAAGAGAACAATCGAACCCGCCAGTTGGCGGAAACAATCGAACAAAGGAACAAACAAAAAACAACAAACAAAAAACAACGAACGACGAACAACGAACAAGAGAACAATCGAACAAGAGAACAATTGAACAAGAGAACAAAAGAACAAGAGAACAAGAGAAGTAAGAGCAAAAAAATAAAGTAATTTACATCAGCGAAGGCACTCCCCTTTAGGGGTTGGGGGTAGCGAAGGTAATTTATTGAGTTAATGTTTGTAAAGAGTAAAACGTTTTTGAACAATCTAACAGAAAAATCTGCCAGTTGAAGAAAATAAGAGAACAGAAAAGCAAAAAAAAAGGGAGCAAAAAAACTACTCCCTAAATATTTTATTTACAGTTTAATAAGCAAAAATGATTTCCATTAATTCTGGAGATGCTTTTTCATTCCATCTATCCTTTATTGCAATATAATAATCTTTTTCTGCTTTTGGGATTTCGACTTTACCAGGGATCTGTGAAGAAGAAATTTCTTCAAGCTCTCCAGCATCATCTAATGTATATACAACAAGTATAGCTTCAATTTGCCCAAAATCTTTCCCTTTAACACTAAGGCTTGCCTTTTTTAGTGGTGTAAACTTAAACATATCTATATCACCAACAGGGAATATTGCAAGATTTACAGTATCATTTCCAGTTATTTCTTTAGCATTATCATAAGTATCATTAGGTTCGTTTATGTCCATTTCAGGGATAAAACTTACCACCCAATTAAACAATGTTTGTGCCCCCTTTTCATTCCACCTATCTGATAGCAAAATATAATATTCACCTGGTTTTACAACAGCCAATACACTAGGGGTCAACTCCTTTGCTCTTAGAACTTTCACAGGTTTTTCGTCATATTCATTGTACTGAGCGAACTCTGCAGTTAGGTCCAAGTCTTCATCCATCCCCTTTGCTTTTACTTCTATATATCCTTGAGAATCAACTTTAACTTTAAACCAATCTTGATCACCAATAGGGAAAATTGCAGACTTATATTCTTTCTCAAACTCAATATCTTTTGCTAATAAAGGCTCTGAATTAGGTTCAAAAGTATCAAACTCTTTAATAAAGTCTATTTTTAATGAAAACTCCTCTTCCGAGAAATTCTCGCCCCATCTATCAGCAACAAGAATATAGTATATGCCAGATTCTAAAATTTGTAAAGTTGATGGTGTTTCGATATAGTTAGTAAGGAAGACCTCTTTATCTTCGCCCCACTCATCATATTTAGCAAATCTCACATAAACATCAAGATTTTCGGGAACACCATTTGTTAAAGCTTGCAAATATCCTTGCTCTTCAATTTCAACTTTATACCAATCGACATCTCCTTTTTTATCAATAGACATTGCTATTTCATCTCCTAGTTTTAACTCGTTTGCATCTTCGATTTTGTCATTTGGCTCTATAGATCCGCTTTTATCAGATGCTTTATCTTTACCCGATCCGCAAGCAATAAAAACAAAAGCCAACAAAATGTACAATAAATTTCCTTTTTTCATTATAAATATATTTTTGGTTATTAGATATTACAAATATAAAGCATATTTTTTAAAAAAACCCAATTTTAAAATAAAAACGAAACTTTTTCCATTTACAAAACAGCAATTAGTAGCATTAGTTTTAACAAAAACTGCTATTATAAACAAGTGTTTATCAAGGGCTACAAATCAAATTTTAGCTGATCGGGCTTTGTGTTTGAGCTTTTATTATCCTCCCCATTATTATTGTTTTTCATAACTTGGTGCTGATTATCTTCAGTAACAGAAATCTCAAATCCACAATCTGATATAAACTTTAAATCCGTTTCATCAGGTTCGGCACCAATCTTAGTTATCAAAGCATCAAATATATCTTGCAATAATTCATCGGTTTCTTTTCGTATTTTATCAATATTTTCGACTTCTCCTCGCTTTATGTTATACTTATTATTTTTATGTTCAACAGCTTCAACAAATTTTTCGACCCAAACTTTCACAGCACCAATACTTGGGTTAGTAAAATACTTTCCTCCTACTGAGGTTCTTTGTAAATCATCATCAAATAATTTTTGTGCTGTTTTTATTAAATGCACATCCGATTTAAACACGGGAATTTTAAATGGATATTTAAGCCCATAAAAATCAGCAGTATTTACAGGCAACTCACCTCTTTCAATAGCCATTGACATAGAAATATAATAATGTCTAACAAAAAGGGATGCTTTTTCAAATAAGTTTAAAAACTCTTTTTTTTCTTTTTGTCTTTCTTCGTAAAGATAATTATCATAAACTTTTATTTTATCAAAAACGTCAAAATATTTATCTATCTTTAAGCGTATCTCCTCATCAAATACAGGGCTTAACTCGTCATCAGACAAAATCATCTCTGAACAATTTTTAAGAATTGTATATTTCTCATTATCTGTATTTTGAAACATAGGTTTTAGCATAAAATATATTCCTTTTACAAAGATAAAATCTTTTTTTGAAAACTTATTGATCAAAAATTAAAGTATTTAACAGAATTTTGTTTATTTTGTAAACAAAAATATAAAACAATGCGTTTTAAACGGATATTACTAAAACTTAGTGGAGAGTCTCTCGCTTCAAATAATAAGCAAGGCATAGATGAGAAGCGTTTAATGGAATATGCCTCTCAAATAAAAGAGCTTGCTGTTGCTGGTGTTGAGATAGGAATAGTTATAGGTGGTGGGAATATTTTTAGAGGCTTGTCAGGTGAAGACAGAGGGTTTGACAGAGTAAAAGCTGATCAAATGGGAATGCTTGCAACTATTATTAATTCCCTAGCCCTTAACAGTGCTTTAGAGTCTTTAGGACAAAAAGCCAAAGTTTTTAGTGCTTTTAAAATAGAGTCTATTGGCGAAAGATTTACAAAATCAATTGTAATGGATGCCTTAAAAAATAGTACAGTTTGCATAATATCTGGTGGTACAGGAAATCCATATTTTTCTACAGACTCCGCTTCAGCTCTTAGAGCTATCGAAATCGAAGCCGATGTTTTGCTTAAGGGCACACGTGTTGATGGTGTATATTCAGATGACCCCGAAAATAACCCTAATGCTGTAAAATTCAATAAAATTAGCTTTGACGAAGTTTATAAAAAACAACTTAAAGTAATGGATTTAACCGCTTTTACTCTGTGTAAAGAAAACAATATGCCAATAATTGTGTTTGATATGGATACCAAAGGCAATTTATTGAAAGTAATGAAAGACAATAAATGTGGAAGTTTAATAAGTTAAGTACGATATAATTATAAAAAAATATTATGGAAGACCTTGAATTATACATGGATGCAGCAAAAGAAGGAATGCAATTAGCAATATCGCACCTTACTAAAGAATTAACAAAAGTTCGTGCCGGCAAAGCTTCTCCCTCAATGCTTGATAGTGTAAAAGTCGATTACTATGGAGTAATATCTCCAATTTCACAAGTTGCAAACGTAACTACTCCCGATGCAAAAACAATTTTTATACAGCCTTGGGATAAATCTATGCTACCAATAATCGAAAAAGCAATTATGGCCTCGAATCTTGGTTTTAACCCTGCCAACAATGGTGAAGTTATCCGCATTATGGTACCACCTTTAACAGAAGAACGTCGCTTACAATTGGCAAAACAAGTAAAAGCCCTTGGCGAAAACTCTAAAATCACAATTCGTAATCAACGCCGCGATGCTATTGATGAGTTTAAAAAACTACAAAAAGATGGATTAGCTGAAGATATCACAAAAACAGCAGAAACTCAAGTTCATAAAATCCATGAAGATTTTATTAAACAAATTGATGAAATTGTAGCTCTTAAAGAAAACGAAGTGATGACAGTGTAGTTATTAAAGAGATCTCAAATTTATTTACAGCCTGAACAAATAAAAGAAAAGACTATCTAAAATATTTTTTTGGGTATTGTAGCAATAAAACTTTTAAGATAAAAAGGTTCAAAGTACACGAGATCTACAAATTTTTGCGTATTAAAATAATCATCAGCAATTTTACCCATAAACTCTGCAGAAGGATAAATAGAATCTGTAAAGTCAAAATTATCCCATTTAATAATTTCTTCTGTTTTTAAAGCACCGTTACCACAAAACAGCACTTTTTTTCCACGATATTCACTAAAGGAACTCTCATCAATTACTTTTGCTTCGGTTTCTTTTACGATTGCCATATCTCTATCAAAAACTGCAGAATAAACCTCCATTCTTCTAGCATCAATCATCGGAACAATTAAATCATAATCTGATATTTTTGTTTCTTTTACCATTTCAGCCATAATTAACAAGGTATTTAAGGCAATTAATGGTAAATTTGCTCCTAAACAAATACCTTTAGCAACGCTCACTCCAATTCTTAATCCAGTATAAGAACCAGGACCTTCACTAATTGCGAGGGCATCTAGTTCACTAGCCCTTACTGAATTCTTTTGCAGAAGCTCTTTTATTAAAATAGCCAATATTCTGGAGTGTTGTCCACGCTCGACCCCCGTATTTGCAGGATTATCTACTCTAAAATCAAGAATATTTCCATTTTTCGATAAACTAACCGAACAAATATCTGTTGAGGTTTCAATATTTAAAATTAGTGCCATAATTATTGCAAATTTAATAAAATGAATAAAAATAGCATAAGATAAACCAATAATTATCTCATTAACTTATAACAAGTTATAATAAATATTTAAAATATATAATAAGTCCATACCACGTTTTTTAGTTTCTTACTGTCTATTACAATAACAAATGGTATCAAAGTTGTAGTACCAAAGCTAAAGTATAATAAATGCAATGAAAACACTTGTTTATAATACACCACATGGTCAATTATTGGTTAGCGGCAATGGCGAAGTTACCCTTAGATTTGAAAGCCTTTACATGCAGTTGAGTAGTGAAGATTTTATGGAGTTTGTAAACTTTGTAAACAGTAATATTAGTATAATTGCAGGTAAAACTCACAACCATAACGAGAATAGCTTTTATCATAAAATATTACAAAACATGAAAAAAGAGTATATTGAAGAATTTACCAAACTAATTAATGTCCCAATTTATTCTCCAGATTATGGATTAGATATTTTTGACTCTATAAAACTGATGAAATCGAAACAAATTGGCATTATTACAAACCACAAACATACAAATCTCGTTAAAATTGACCCTGACACTATATGCCATAACTAGTGCCTGCCCATAATGTCCGTTTTCATCAATACGCTTTGATTTATTAAAGACAGTTCCACAAACTCAATTCGACAGACGTACCAAATTACCTAAAAAAACTACTCGTTTATCCTGCAAAGACTTCATTTAGAACTTTAAGAGATTTTATTTCAGGCAATTTTTCAATATGCATCTTAAAATAAAGTAAGAAAGCATCTAAAAGTTTTTTCCTAGTTGTATAATTCAACTTAAAACGACTAAGAGACTCTAAATTAATATTAATTAAATTTGACAAAGCACTACTTAGTTCCATATCGAGAGTTTCTTCTTCTGTTGTAAATACATTTAAAAACATACCTTCACGCAAATTAAAGTAAGGAGTTAAGACAGAATAATTATTTGTAATTTGAAAACCTAAAAACTTTGCATATTCTTTCAAAAACAAAAGGTGCAAATTATTAGTTAATTCAGATTGGTTATTAAGATGCATAATAATAGACTTTAGATACTGATAAAGCCCTATATCAGACTGCTCATCTTTCATAGTTTTAAGAATAATCTCAGCGATAAATTGTGCAATAGCAGCTTTATGCACATCTAAACAAACCATATTAATTTGCTCAACAAAATTGCAATATTTTAGTGTTTGAATATTGCGTGTTTCTCTTAGACTTAATTCTACTTCAATAATATTTAACGGGAACAACAAGGCTGTTTTTATTTTTTCTTTAGATTTTGCCTTAGTCCCCGATATTCTTACAAAAACTGCAACTCGTCCAAAATCTTTAGTAAACAAATTCACGATATAGGATGAGTCGCTATATTTGATTTTACTTAGAACAACTGCTTCAGTTTTAGTACTCATTTGTTAATTGATGAACAATATTTTAGTAATATCTGTTTTTGACCCAGTTTCGTTAGTAGAAAACACAAGATATACCCCAGTGTGTACTCTATTTCCGTTTAAGTCTTTTCCGTACCAAACTGCCGAGCCACCTTCAGATCTTGTTTCAAAAACGAGGTTTCCTGATATATCTGTAATTTTCACATACGATCCAGCAACTAATCCTGAGACAGTAATTGGTCCACTATAATCTGGTTTTACAGGATTTGGGAAAGCATAAACTCCAATATAATCTTCGGCAGCTTCTGTTGCTGTATTTCGATACGATATCATACCTCTTGTTGTTCCAAAAAACACTTCACCTGTTTCTGGGATAATCGAAATAGCAATAATATTATTATCTAACAAAGGGCTATTTTCTGTTGTAAAATGATGAATTTCTTCCAAACCATCTTCACTAGTGTAATACACCCCTCCTGTTTGAGTTCCAAACCATTTTTTATTTGCTCCATCAACATAAATTGCACTAACAATTTCGTTTGCGAGAAGAATATCTGCATTATCTGTACCATCATTACGTGGTATTTTAACCTGTCGGCCATGATATACTCCAGTTTCAAACACATCTTCAGGATTATAGTACACAACAACACCTTTATTTGTACCTACCCAGATATTACCATCTTTATCTTCAGCTATAGAATAAACACTATTACTAACTATCTCTCCCTCTTCGTTTATAACACTAAATTGTCGATACCTATCATCAGTTTTATCATCAATAGTTCCATTATCATCAAAAGCAAACAATCCGCTTCCTTGAGGAAGGACTACCCATTTATGATTATTTTGTGTTACAATAATATCACTAATATTTTTCCCACCTAAAAGAGAAGAGTAATCGAAACTATGCCATTCTCCGTCGTTAGTCATCACATGAAATTGCGGAGCAGTCAGAGAATTTGTAACCCACAAGTTTCCGTCCTTATCAAAATCTAATCCTCCAATTCGCAAATAATTTATCCCTGGTACTTTTTGTAATGTAGAGTTTGCGTCATTATAAACTTTATAAAACTGATTATTTCTCATTTCGACAAGCCCATGTATCCATGATCCCAAGAAAACTCTCGTTTTATCATTAGGGTCGATTTTAACTTTCACAAAATCTCTTAAATCCAATGGTTTAAAAGTATTATTATAATCGTATGTATTCCACATTTGCTCTAAAAAATGATAATATGTGCCTTGCTTCCAATTTGGTCCCCACGACAAACTCATGCCACCAGCGACACCAACAAGTTCCTTACCAACAGCATCCATAGCGAACACTTCGTAATCAGAAGGTCCATTAACATTTATTTTGTCATATTTCCAAGACACTGGATTATGGACGAGTCCATGTTTACTATCTGCTATCCAAATACCTTCATCACCATCAAAGATTGCAAAATTTGGTTGTGTACCCTGCACTCCATCTGTAAATCTTAATTCCCACACTTGCCTAACTTCGTTACGATTCGCATCATAAATTTTCATCCAATAAGTTGAACACCAATAAAACTCATTCTCATTTCCACCAAGATACACTACATCGTTTAGTTCTTTTTCAAAATAATCCCAATTATTACCATCAAACATTAGGATGGTATCGGCATTTTGGATTTCGGTATTATTAAAGCTTACCAATAAATTATCATTGGTATAATGTATATGTCCATAATTTTTGCCAGACATCCAGCTAAATGGTCCTGTCTGATCTATATCTGACAGAATTTCCCACTTTGCAAAATCGACCAATGCATCATTAAGATTGCCTTTTAAAATTCCATTTTCTGTAGCCACATAAACATATTCGTTATTAATATCAATTGCATTAATTTTAACATTTGTACCATTTTGTCCAATATACCATGTTTCCTTAATTTCAAGCCTTCCAAGATCAACAACAACAATTCCAAACCCTAAGCCAAGATAAGCAAGATCCTCAACAAAATCCATACAATAAATAGTTTTATCTGCATTCATTGATTTTCGTTTAATATCGCTAATATTAATGATCTTATTATCCTTAATCAAGTCTATATTTCCATTTTTATAACCAAGCACTATATATCCAGTTGTCTTATTGTATGCAATAGATTTGACTCCAATATCACTTAGTCCATTGATTTTAGAAAGTTTTAGAATTTCGCCAGTATTAATAGAGTACTTTAATAGCCCCACATCTGTAAGCATATAAACATCGCTACCAGCCAGAGCAATCATTTTCCCGTCATTATATGGGAGATGGTCTCTCCACTGTCCTACTGCAACTTGTCCGAAAGAAAACAGTGAAATAATCAGAAAAGCTATAAAACTCCCTAAAAAATTTAATTTTTGCATATTACTCATTTAACATAATGTTTATTGATAACTAACTCTAAAACAAGCAATTTATTTTATTGTTTAACAACTATTTCTGATAATGTCTTAAAAAATAAAAAAGCTTTTCCATAGCGATAGC
Source organism: Bacteroidales bacterium (assembly GCA_028686735.1). Classification (GTDB taxonomy): domain Bacteria; phylum Bacteroidota; class Bacteroidia; order Bacteroidales; family ML635J-15; genus Bact-19. The sequence continues at coordinate 17,201 of JAQUBO010000015.1, read as the reverse complement.
TCTATGACTAATAGAATTTTTAATGTATGAAGGTAATTCGGCAAAAGTCTCTGTTAAACCTTCAGGAATAAATATTGCATCATATCCAAATCCTCTAATTCCCCGTTTCTGACTAATTATTTCGCCATTTATTTTACCTTCAAAAAAGTATTCTTTTTCATCAAGGATTAAAGCTACTATTGTTCTAAACCTAGCATTACGATATGGTGTATCTCCCATTTCTCGAAGAAGTTTCTTAATATTATCATCAAAATCACAATTTACTCCAGCATACCGAGCGGAATATACGCCTGGTTCTCCATTAAGAACATCCACCTCAAGTCCTGTATCGTCAGCAAAACAATTAATTTTACATTTATCATAAATAAATCTAGCTTTTTGAAGTGCATTTCCTTCGAGAGTATTTTGATCTTCAGGAATTTTATCTATACAGTTAATCTCATTAAGACTCAAAATATCGAACTTACCTCCAGCAATTTCTTTAACCTCCTGTAACTTATGCTCATTCTCTGTTGCAAAAACAAATTTATGCTCCATATTAAAATTTTATATTATTTATTATTTGCCTTATTACTTCGGGAAAATACAAATTAGAGATTTCATTTTTATCGTTAAGGTTAAAAGGAATTTCAGTCATTCCAAAACTTCCATGCACCTGCTCAGCTTCAGCATTAAACAAACTAAAATGGGCTCTAACAGTTCTCATAGCCTTAGAATTTCCACTTAAATATGGGTCTCTATAGTTACCTTTAATATCAAATTGATTAATAAATAAAAAATAGTCAATATTTCGTCTCTTTGCAATTTGATGTAGCACCTCTGGTTGATGAAAAACAATATGCAGGTATTTTTCTCCTACGGCTTGAGGTTTACCAACAATTTCACCTTTTACAATGCGAGTATGGGAATTTTCCATTTCCTCAAGCTTCTTTCGTTGTTGCTTTTCATATCGCTTTTGTTGAAAGAAATTTCTTTTTTTATTATCCTCAGGATGTTCGGGTGCATTTTGCATTGCAAGTCTTAACTCGTAGCTTATTATTGAATATAAATCTGATATATCTTCCTGTGCTTGCCGCGTATTATCAGACAAAAGATTTACTACTACACAAGAGTCAATTAAAGCATTATATAACTGTAGATTAAACTGTTCGCGAAAATACATCATTATCTCATCATGAGTTTCTTCTGTTTTCTGAGCAATAATTTCAGTAGCATCATTATAATAAATACGCGAATCGAAAGGGACCAACAGAATTCTTTTTGTTCTATCTGCTCCAGCATTAAAATCGAGATATTCTTGCGCATACATACTAATAGAACCAATCATTGTCAAAATTAAGAACAAAAATACTTTTTTCATTATTTATAATTTAAATTCTGATATAGTTTGAAATAATATATAAATATCAGAACAGATTAATAATATCATTTCCAATAACAAACACCATTAAGGCAAGCAATATTAACATTCCTATAACCTGCACTACCTCCATAAACTTGTCTGATAATTTTTTACGTGTTATAGCTTCTATTGCAAGGAGCAAAGCGTGTCCTCCATCAAGTGCAGGAATAGGAAGGATATTAACAAACGCCAGTATCATTGAAATAATACCTGTTAGTTTCCAAAATTTAGCCCAATCCCAAACACCTCCATATACCTTTGCAATTCCAATTGGCCCTTGCAAGCTATCTTTTGCTTTTTCTTTACCACTAAAAATAAGTCCAAACCCCTTGATATTAGCATGCAAAGACTCAAAAGCATCAGCCCATCCATATTTCATTGCACTTGCAAATGTATATTCTTTTAATTCAAATTTTGGCAACGAGGGATATATCCCAATTCGTCCAAGGCTATCGACCCTTATCATTAACGTGTCTATCGATAGCTTTGAGTCAACAATAAACTGCAATTCTTGCCCCTTATTCTGCATGAGTATTTCTTTTAATTTACCAAAACTTGGAACAGCCTGATTCTCAATCGCCAATATTTTTGCTCCAGGTTTTAATCCGCTTTGTTCTGCTGCCATTCCACTCCTAAGGCTATCAACAGTAAATGAGAAATTATCCAAACTAATAAAATCTCCTCCATTTTTAAGAAATGAATATAAGGTATCAGTCATTTCAAGATTTATATTTTGACCTCCTCTATTTACGGTAATAGTTTCAGCAAAAAAAAGTTTTGTAGAGAACACATCTTCATATCTTACAGTAGCTTTTCCATCAATTTCAACAACTTTATCACCAGTTTCAAACCCAAGATATCTGGCATAAGGATATGCATATATACCTTGTTCAATATTATCAACAGGTAAGTAAGATTTTGCAAACACTAAATGCGACATTGTCAAAATTAGTACTGCTGCAATAACATTCATTACTACTCCACTTATCATAACAATAAAACGTTGCCAAGCTGGCTTAGCTCTAAATTCCCATTCTTTTGGTTCTTCTTTTAACTGCTTAGTGTCTAAAGATTCATCTATCATGCCAGAAATCTTAACATATCCGCCTAGAGGTACCCAACCAATACCAAACTCTGTATCTCCAATTTTTTTACTCCATATTTTAAACCACGGGTCAAAGAAAACGAAGAATTTTGTTACTCTAATACCAAATATTCGAGCTGCAATATAATGTCCAAATTCATGTATAACTACTAATAACGAAAGTGCCAGAATCAATTGTCCAGCCATAATAAGTCCTGCCATTTATTTTATATTTTTAGATATTTCTAAGGTTTTTATTCTAGTCATATTATCTGTATCAAGACAATCTTTTAAGCTTGGGTTTTTAATATATTCAATTTGTTCCAAACTTTTCTCAATAAGTTCCGACATTCCCATAAAACTAATTTTTTTATTCAAAAACAACTCTACAGCAATTTCATTCGCCGCATTCATAATGCAAGGTGCATTTCCAGCAGTTTTTAAACACTCATAAGCAATTTTCAAATTTCGAAAAGTATCTGAATCGGGTTTCTCGAAGTTTAAATTAGGGTGTTCTGCAAAAGAGAATTTATTTTTGTTTGAAAAGCTTCTATTTGGATAATCAAAAGCATACTGAATAGGGATTCTCATATTTGGAACACCAAGTTGAGCTTTTATCGAACCATCAACAAACTGCACCATTGAGTGCACCACCGACTGCGGATGTACAAGCACTTCAATTTTATCGGCAGGAACACCAAAAAGCCAACGAGCTTCTATCACCTCCAGCCCTTTATTCATAAGGCTTGCCGAGTCAACACTCACTTTATTCCCCATAGTCCAGATTGGGTGTTTTAAAGCCATTTCGGGAGTAACATTTTTAAGAAAATCGCTAGTTTTCCCTCTAAATGGTCCGCCAGAGGCAGTAAGAATAAGTTTTTCAATATGATTTGGATTTTCACCTGTTAAACATTGAAAAATTGCAGAATGTTCAGAGTCAACTGGCACAATTTCGGCACGTGATTTTTTAAGAGCCTCAATTATCAAGTGCCCTCCAACTACAAGGGTTTCTTTATTTGCTAGTGCAATTCTTTTATGAGCTTCTACAGCACGAATTGTAGGCAATAAACCAGCGAATCCGACCATTGCAGTAAGCACAATATCCACACAATCCATTTGTACAACCTGCTCAATTGATGATGCCCCAGCAAATACTTTTATAGGATAAGTTTTTAGTGCATCTGCCAATAGATTGTATTTGTTATCATCGCCAATAACAACAATATTTGGTTCAAATTGGATTGCTTGTTGTACCAACAAATCAACATTTTGGTTTGCAACCAATATCTCGACCTGAAAAAGTTCAGGATAATCTTCAATAATTTTAAGAGCTTGCGTTCCAATAGAACCCGTAGAACCTAAAATTGCTATGTTTTTTTTCTTTTTCACTCAAATATTATATAATCTTCAGGGTTTAAAGATAGTCCATTTCGCCATAACTCAAAATGTAAATGTTCCCCACTAGAATTTTCACCCGAATCGCCATATACTGCAATAATTTCGCCAGTTTCGACAAATTGTCCTGGTTTAACAAAAGATGATTTATTATGTTTGTAAACAGACACAAGGCTATATTTATGTTGTATTATAATTGTATAACCTGTTTTTACAGTATAATCAGACATAACAACCACACCTCTATGGGTTGAGGCAATCATAGTTTCACCAGCGGACGCAATATCAGTTCCCAAATGCCCCGATGCCTTATTATATGGCGATACTACTATACCTTTTAGTGGAGGATAAAGATCTGGTAAAGCTTCTGATTTATCAACAAAATAAGTAGTTTTATCTTCGATTGTCTGACGATTATATTTAGGGTTATTAAACTCTTTAATTTGCTCGTCAGTGAGATTTTCTACAGGGACAACATAATCTTCATCAATAGGTACATCATTAATAAGTACATCTCTCAACATTTCCAAATACACATCACGTGCTTCAAGTTCGGCTATCAAGCTATCGGTTTTTAAAGCGTTTTCGTAAATAAGATTCCTTGTTTCTCTATCAGGATATCCTGGGATAAACTGTTTAACTGGAGTATATACTACAATAGTAGCGAGAACGACAAACATTATTGTAAATATTCCAAAAACAAACATTATAAAGCCCAAGCGATTGAACCGCATTTTGCGGATCATATCATAACTTTTACCATGATAAACAATAACTTGGAATTTTTTTCCAAACCATTTTACCAAACTTTTTTTCTTTTTTGTCATTTCACAAAATTTATGCAAAGATAATAAAAGTTTAAAAACAGATACATAAACTCATAAGCATAAAGACCAGCAAAAAAACAAAACATAAAGCTTACATTGTTTATTAATCATAATAAAATCATGAAATTTAGCTACAATGCGATACAGGGCAATACTAATAGCTTGTCAAACTAAATCGATAGAAGCAAACCAACAAACCCGAGTCTTACAGACGCTACATAATTTTTTAAGAATATTATTGTATCACTGCAGCACAAATTTGATTATATGTAATAATACAAGAGCAATAAAATAGCCGATAGTTGCGACTTTTACCATGTTTTGTTTTTAATCTCAAGCTATCGGCCAATTATTATATCTCAATAAAGTTCTCAGTTTAATATTATTAAACTAATTCTAATGCATGTTTAATGTCATCAAGAATATCTTCAAAATCTTCGATACCAACAGAAAATCTCACAAGTCCTTCTGAGATTCCAGCTGTTTTTCTAGCTTCAGGAGAAAGCCCTGCATGTGTCATTGATGCGGGATGTTGGATTAGAGATTCTACCCCACCTAAAGAAACAGCTAACATTGCAAGATGTACATTATTCATCATAGTTTCACCAGCTTTATATCCACCTTTAAGACCAAAACTTATCATTGCCCCAAATCCAGACATTTGTTGTTTAGCAAGTTCGTGTTGTGGGTGCGATTTAAGTCCTGGATATTTAACCCACTCCACTTTTGGGTGAGCTTCCAGATATTCTGCTACTTTTTGAGCACTCTCTTGTGATCTTTCCATACGTATTGAAAGAGTTTTTAAGCCTCTGTTCACAAGATACGCTTGATGAGGATCCATATTACAGCCCATATAAACCATTGTCTGACGCAATTTCTGATATACCTCTGGATCTTTAGCAATTAATGCACCACCAACAATATCAGCATGTCCATTAATAAACTTTGTAATTGAATGTAAAGCAATATCAGCACCTAAGTCAAGAGGTTTCTGAAGATATGGAGAACTAAAAGTATTGTCCACACACACTAAAATATTGTGTTTATGAGCCAATTCTGCGGCAGCCTTTATGTCTGTCAGAACCATTGTAGGATTTGTAGGAGTCTCGATATACAAGAGTTTTGTATTTGGTTTTATAGCCTTTTCTATTTGCGATAGATCCGCAGTATCTACATAGGAATACTCTACACCAAATCTCGAAAAATCTCTTTCCATTACAGCACGGCTAGGTCCGTAAACAGCACCTGAACTTATCATGTGAGCATCTTTATCCAATAAAGCCATATAAACTGTAGTTACCGCAGCCATACCACTCGCTAAAGCAATTCCACGATACCCGTTTTCTAATTGAGCTAATTTTTCCTCAAAAGAATTAATAGTAGGATTACCTATACGGGTATAAATATACCCTGGAGTCCTACCTGCAAAACAATCTGCTCCGTGCTTTGCATCTCTAAATCTAAAAGTTGATGTTTGATAAATTGGTGGTACTGCACTACCAAAAGCGTCGTCATAATCGCCGGCGTGAATAAGTTTGGTGTTAAAACCTTTGTTTTTTGTTTCCATTTTATTTAAAACTTATTAAAAATATTATTATTAAAAACACAAAAATATAAAACTTATAACTAAAAACTAAAAAATCTATTTTAAATAAGTTACATACTAGATTAGTATATAAAAGTTTTTCATTTAAAATTGCAATCACTTTAAATTATTCCCACTAAAACTAAATTAATTTTGGACAAACGAAAAATTAGACATATATTTGCAATGCTTAAAAAATGAACGGTACCTTTGCCGAGTGGCTAGGCACTGGTCTGCAAAACCAGCTACGGCGGTTCGAATCCGCCAGGTACCTCAAAAAAACACCGAATTTTCGGTGTTTTTTTATTATATGCCTTTTTAGTTATCTAAAAAACTTTTAAATAGAGTCTGCGGCCAACCATCCAGTAGAGAATGCAATCTGCAAGTTATATCCTCCTGTATTTGCATCAAGATTTAGCACTTCGCCTGCAAAATAAAGTCCCTTTTTTAATTTAGACTGCATTGTTTTTGGATTTATTTCCGTAAGACACACACCTCCAGCAGTTATTACTGCCTCCTTAAAACCTCTGTGTCTCGTAATAGTAAAACTCATATTTTTTAGCAATTGAACAATGGCTTTTCGCTCTACTGCTGATATTTGATTTGCCAGTTTATTTTCATCCAAATTTAAGATATTCAAAAAAACGGGGATTGCTTTTTGAGGTAATAATTTCCTAAACAAATTGCCTATTTTCTTTTTACCATTTTCATTAAGATCTCGCATAAGTCTGGCATCAAGTTTATCAAAATCAAGTGCTGGTTTAAAATCAATCAAAATTTCCACTTCTTCTCGTTTATCTAGAGCATACACGACACTGCGACTTACGGTAAGTATTACAGGTCCAGATAAACCAAAATGGGTAAATAAAAGATCTCCAAATTCTTCGTGCTTTAGTTCTCCATTAATTAGCACTTTGGCATTAATGTTTTTTAATGTAAGCCCCTGCATATCAGAAGCGTGCATATCTTTAGTTTCAAGTGGGACAAGTACAGGAAACAGATTAACAATTTTGTGTCCAGCTTCTCGAGCAAAAATATACCCATCTCCTGAGGAACCAGTTGCAGCATAAGACTTACCACCAGTGCAAATAATCACATTAGAAACATCTATTGTTCTTGACCTGCCTCCCGCTAAATAATCAAGTCCACTTACTTCATTATTATTATAGTGCACATTATTCACTTTTGCATTAAAAATAAATTTTACGCCATTTTCTAAAGCCCTCTTATATAAAGCCCCCACAACATCTGCTGCTTTTTCAGTTTTAGGAAAATACCTACCTCCCCTCTCAAGCACAGACTCAACACCACACTCTTGAAGTAAACCAATAATCTCATAAGAAAAGAATTTTTTAAAAGCAGGATATAAAAACCTACCATCAGGAAAAACTTGCATAATAAACTCGTCTATCTCAGCGGCATTTGTAATATTACACCTACCTTTACCTGTAATCATCAACTTTCGTCCTGGCAAACTCATTTTGTCAATAACTACAACACTTAATCCTCTATCAGCTGCTCGTATTGCAGCCAATAACCCAGCAGCACCAGCACCTACAACTGCGACTCTATATTTTTGCATATTCTTTTTTGTAAAACAAATAAACTAAAATAACATTTTTTACATACTACTTAAGTTTATATCCTTCGGGAACAATAATTGGAGCGACTCTGATTGGTGTATCTCCCTGTTCAAGAACAAAAACATTCACTCTTCTATTAAGTCGTCTCACACAATCGTCATCCGTAGCAATAGTAATATTTTCTTTTTTACCCAGAAACTCCATCTCTAATTGATTATCTTTAGCTCCTTTATTTTTAAGGTAATCTCTAACTTTGACTACACGATTTTGACTAAGATCCATATTATACTCATCACTACCATAGTGGTCAGTATGTCCTGATAACTTAAATTTAGCTTTAGGGTTATTTTTCAAATAATCTGCAATTCTATTTAAGTTTTGTTCATACTTAGAGTCAATAACATATTTATCAAAATCAAAGAAAACAGCTTCGACAACTAGCTCATTAAATATATCCACTTCACAATAGAAGAATTTACCATTTTCATAATTTAGCTCATTCTGAGTTCTATAATACGTTGGTACATAAGCCATAACAGGATTTACCTTTTCTTTATCTGCTTCGTTTAAAAATACAATTTCTGCTCTTCTGTTATATAATCTTGAGTCTGGAAAGTCATTAATTGCGATTGGCTTAGCATAAGCATAAGCATTAATTTGTATTTGCGTTTCATTAGCACCATACTTCACGATTTGTTGCATAAGACTATTAGCTCTACTTTCACTTAACTGCATATTATAAGCCAATGGTCCAGTTTGCGAACAATATCCTTGGATTTCGATTTTAGCCTCTGGATGTTGTTTAAGATATTCTGCCACAAGTTTAATATCTTCGATAAATTTATCATTAATTACGTCACTATCATTATCAAAAAACACATTTTTTATGCCTACTATTTGCGTATTATCAACCATTTCATTTTCCACACTAGCAAGCTCAGTTTTCTCAATAGTTATATCAACTCCAGTAATATCCCATAATTCATTTAGAGGAATCTCAATTGATCTAGTCATCAAGTTTGCTTCATCATCGTAAGCAACAATCTCATAACTTCCAGCAGTTATTTCTTCGATTACATAATTTCCATTTTCATCAACTTGTACATTTGCAATTTCTTCCCCTGAATTTACATCTACAAGTTTTACTCTAACCTGCATAAGTTCTTCTGCATTTTCTGGATCTAAACTAATTACTCCAGTTATTGATGCTAATTGAGGCGCTTGTTCATCTACTAAGCTAATACAATCACATTCTTCCACCCCAATTCTTCTTTTATTATCGTTTACAGGGCAAAAAGCAAAAACAGGTGTATTTTCAATAACATACCCCATATCGTTACCCGCAGTGCTAAAAGGATAACCAAGATTTACTGGGTTTGTCCATTTTTGATTTTGTTCGTCCAGACTAGCATAAAAAACATCAAACCCTCCTACATTAGTATGAGATTCGGAACTAAAATACAAAGCATTCCCTTTTCGAATTACATAAGGCATCTCTTCATGAAAAGGGGTGTTTATTTCTGGTCCCAGATTAACAGGTTTTTGCCATTCCCCTTCTTCATCTCTATGACTATACCAGATATCTAATCCGCCTTCACCACCTCTACGCAAACTAGTAAAATATATTGTTTGTCCATCAGCAGTAATAGTTGCGTGCGACTCCCATTTGCGAGAATTCAGTTTTTTTACTCTTTCGGCAGGTTGATATTTACCATTTTCAAATTTACTAACATAAATATCTCCATTATCGTAGCGATCAGCAACAAGATACAATTCAGAACCATCAGAGCTTGCAGTTACAGGAATAAAAGGATAAGGAATTTGTAAATCGGCAGTAATATTTTGAGGGTTAAAAAAAGCACCATCTTCACTCCTTTCTGCCATATATATACCATCAAAAGGACCTTCACTATAATCCGTATTATAATTAATATCTGGAGGAAAAACATTATATTTTCCATTAGTAAAGATTAATCTATTAGCCTCAAAGCAAAGGATAGGGCAACGAACATTAGGTTCCATAAGTCCTTTCACTACGATTTTTTCAATTTTCATTCTTTCGTCATCTATAACTTCCATAGCATCACTACAAGATTGAATTTCCCTATCGATAAACATTCCCGGGATTGTTTTACTATCCTTTCGAGACATCTTTTGTTTGTATAAATTAAATGACTCTATTGCCTTTTCAAAATCCCTATTTAAACGATACGCAACACCAAGATAATAATGTGAAACAATGGGAGCTTTCTCTTCCTTATATTTGTTTTTATATTTTTTGCTAACATTATCAACTGCCAACAATAAATAATCAATAGCGGTCTCTATATTTTGCTGATTTTCACTAACCAAGTAACAATATCCAATTTTATAAACATAATTGAAATTCTGCTCATTTTCTTTATATAAGCTCAAATAAAGTTCAAGAGCTTTATCAAACTCATCAAAAGACAAATGTTTTTCAGCTTGCTTATATTTTGCTTTATCAGACAAATCATCATTAGCAAACAAAGTGATACTAAAACTTAACAGCAATAGCAAACTTATTGTAAATGTGTGTATTTTCTTCAAAATTATAAATTTAAAATGAATTTTAATTAAAATATCCCTAGATTACAAAAGTAGTTGTTTTTTTCATACAAAAGTAAAAAAAATATTTTTTTTTAATCTCCAGCAAAAAGATAATATTTCGTCATCATTTATCATTATCAATGCCAAAATATGTTATACAACTAATCTGATATCTTTTAGAACAGAATAATTTTTATAAGTAAAAAAAATAGCTTATTTTCGTAATCTAAATTTTAAATAAAAACACATAATATGATGCAAAAATTATTATTATTAGGAGATGAAGCAATTGCAAAAGGAGCAATAGACGGAGGAATATCCGGTTTCTATGCTTACCCAGGTACTCCATCAACAGAAATAATGGCATATGCACAACAATCTAAAGACGTAAAAGACAAGGGAATTAACTGCATTTGGTCAACAAATGAAAAAACTGCTATGGAAACTGCTATCGGCATGTCATATGTTGGCAAAAGAACTATGGTGCAAATGAAACATGTTGGATTAAATGTTGCGGCTGATGCTTTTATAAACTCTTCGATTACTGGAGTTAACGGAGGTTTAATTGTTGTTGCTGCGGATGACCCATCAATGCACTCATCACAAAACGAACAAGACTCTAGATTTTATGGTAATTTTGCTTTGATACCAATATTAGAACCAACAAATCAACAAGAAGCTTATGATATGGCTCGCAATGGTTTTGAGCTATCTGAGACATATAATGTTCCTGTTTTACTACGAATAACAACACGTCTTGCTCACTCAAGAGCAGGAGTTAGTACAACTAATACCATAGCTCAAAACACAATGAGCCTCCCTAAAGACCCTAGACAATTTGTTTTACTACCAGGTATTGCAAGAAAAAATTATAGGAAATTGTTAGAGATGCAAGATAAAATACAAGAGGCCTCAAACAATTCAATTTATAATAAATATATTGATGGTGCAAACAAATCAATAGGCATTGTTGCATGCGGAATTGCATACAATTATTTGATGGAAAATTTTAATGGCGATTGCCCTCATCCAGTTGTAAAAGTTTCACAATACCCCTTACCTGAAAACCATTTACAAAAACTCAGAGATGAATGTGAGAGCATTTTAGTTTTAGAAGATGGTTACCCAATAGTAGAACAAAATCTTAAAGGTTTCTTTAACGAAGGGATACAAATAAAAGGGAAACTAGACGGGAGCTTACCTCGTGATGGTGAATTAAACCCGAACTTAGTTGCAAAAGCACTTGGATTAGAGATACTTGAAGGCGAAGCAATTCCAGAAATAGTTAAAATGCGTCCACCATCCCTTTGTATGGGTTGTGGGCACAGAGATGTGTACAATGCTCTTAATGAAGCTTTACAAGATTACGAGAAAGGTCGAGTTTTTGCAGACATTGGTTGCTATACTTTAGGTGCATTACCTCCCTTTAACGCTATCAACTCATGTGTTGACATGGGAGCTTCAATAACTATGGCAATCGGGGCATCTGATGCGGGATTAGTCCCCTCTGTTGCAGTTATTGGCGACTCAACTTTTACACACTCTGGAATGACTGGTCTTTTAGACGCAGTAATTAAAGACTCTCCCATTGTTGTTTTAATTTCCGATAATTACACAACAGGAATGACAGGAGGTCAAGACTCATCTGCAAAAGGACGCATAGTTAATATTTGTAAAGGGATTGGAGTAAATCCTGATCATCTAAGAATTATTAATCCTTTAAAAAGATTACATGCAGAAAACCTTGCAATTATTAAAGAAGAATTAGCGTATAAAGGCTTATCTGTTATCGTAGCACAAAGAGAGTGTATCCAAACTGCAATTCGCAACAGGAAAGCAGCAAAAAAATCTAAATAATCTAAAACAGAGAAAAATGAAAATAGATATAATTTTAGCCGGAGTAGGCGGACAAGGAATTTTAACCATCGCAGCAACAATTGGTATGACTGCTGTAAATAAAGGGCTTTATTTAAAACAAGCCGAAGTACATGGCATGAGCCAACGCGGCGGTGATGTTCAATCAAATTTAAGGTTATCAGACAAACCTATTTACTCTGATTTAATTACAAAAGGACATGCCGACATGATTTTATCAGTTGAGCCAATGGAAGCCTTAAGATATTTACCTTACCTCAAAAAAGATGGCTATGTAATTACCAATACAGTTCCATTTAACAATATAGTCAATTATCCACAAGAAGATGAGTTAACTGCAAGAATAGAGGCTCTACCAAACAAAGTTGCTATTAATGCTGACGCAATAGCTAAAGATTTAGGCAATACAAGAGCCTCAAACATTGTAGTATTGGGAGCTGCAACACCTTTTCTTGGCTTAAGTATCGAAGAACTCGAAGGTGGAATTAAATCGCTATTCAAATCTAAGGGAGACGAAATTATAGAAATGAACATTTCTGCCCTCCGTGCAGGATATGAGTTCGCAAAATCAAAAATGTAAAACTAATTGCTTTATAAATTTAATAAAGCTGTCCATAAATTAATGGATAGCTTTATTTTTTTTATTAGTTTTGCCATTAGTAATCTTTTCATGAACCAAGAAATTAATTTTTCAAACAATGTTTTTAAAAAACTTATCTCTAATAAACTTTAAAAATTTTGACACATTTGACATTGCCTTATGCAACAAAATTAATTGTTTTATTGGAGATAATGGGATTGGGAAAACAAATATTTTAGATAGCATACATTACCTATCATTTTGTAAAAGTTTTGTTAATTTAAGCGACCGACAAAATATTAAAAATGATAAAGACTTTTTTCTGATAAACGGTGATTTTTCGCGGTTCGATAATGAAGAGAAAATTAGTTGTGCCTTCCATAAAGATAAAAAGAAATCTTTTAAAAAAAACGCAAACGAATATCAAAAATTAAGCGAGCATATAGGATTTCTTCCTGTTGTATATACAACACCTTATGATTCTAGCCTAATACACAATGGTAGCGATATTAGACGCAAGTTTGTAGATACTATTATTTCACAATTTGATAAGAAGTATTTACAAGCCCTAATCTCTTATAAGCATATATTAGAGCAACGCAATCAAATATTAAAAAACTACACCAAAACCCGTATTATTAATTCCGAAGAGCTTGAAATTTGGGATATGCAATTAGTGGAGTTCGCTGAAAAAGTTTTTAAGGCTCGCTGTAATTTTATTACAGAGACTAAAGAAATATTTCAAAAATACTATAAACTTATTTCAAACAATATGGAAGAGGTAAGTCTTAAGTATATCTCACATTTAAGTGAAGGTAATTTTGCAGAACAATTATCAGCAGCTATTAATAAGGATAAATTTTTAGGGTTCACAAGTGTAGGAATACATAAAGACGATTTTGACTTTTTATTAGGCGAAAACCCAATTAAAAGATTTGGATCACAAGGACAACAAAAAACTTTTGTTATCAGTCTTAAGTTTACCCAATTCGATTATATTAAATCAAAAATGAATTTGGCTCCAATATTGCTACTAGATGATATTTTTGATAAACTGGATAAAAAAAGAGTGAAAGTAATTACAGAACTCGTTTCAAATGATAATTTTGGTCAAATATTTATTACGGACACAAGTTATTCGCGTATGCCAAATATTTTAAATGAGTTGGATATTAAACATAAAATAGTAAATTTGTCAAACAATAAAACCGTAACTAATTATGAATAAATTAAAATTTTTATTGAGTCTTATATTTATCTCAATTGCGATACTCAGTTTTTCACAAAAAAACATTAAATCTGAATATGCTAAAATGCTTAAAGGAACATGGAAAGTTGACTCTATGGACATTGGTAACTTCAACTTAAGCCCTGAGTATGAAGCTATTGTTCGCCAAAAACTACCAGATATAATTGCAAAAACAGAGGTGCAATTTAAGTCAGGAAACAAATACTATAAAAAAGGCTTTGAGGGTGAACGTGAGGGAACATGGAGTATCTCAGACAATGGGCATTTTATATTAGTTAAACTAAAAGGCGACAGTAAAATATCAAAAACAAAAATTATAGAACTAAACGACACAAAATTAATTTTAGCACCAGAAGAAACAAGCTCGGCAAACTCTAAAGCATATATGTATAAAGTAAAATAAATTATTAACCTGTATAGACGAATAACTAAATAGCTTTTAAGAGGTGGATGTCAAAGCATAGATCCACGACAGTTGTTGCAACGACATCTTGCAGACATAGATTAATATGGAAACAGAAACACCAAAATATAGAATTGCTGTTGATTTTGACGGTACTATCGTGGAACACATATATCCCGACATTGGAGAAATTATTCCAGGAGCTTTTGATGTTTTACGCGAATTACAAGAAAATGGGCATAAACTAATACTATGGACTGTTCGTGATGGTATAGATTTACAAGCAGCAATCGATTTTTGTATCGACCATGGCATCATGTTCTATGCAGCAAATGAGAGTTATCCTAACGAAGAGTTTAACAAGTACATCAGTCGTAAAATAGATGTAGATATTTTTATTGATGATAGAAATATTGGAGGTTTTATAGGCTGGGATAAAATTCGTGAAATACTTATTCCAAATTCACCAAACAATAAACACAATTCTAAGTTACAAGAAAATCATATTAAAAAAAAGAAAGGTTTTTTTAATCGTTTATTCTAACAACAACAATTATTCTGAATAAAATCACCTACTCATTCGGTTTCCACTCAGATTTATCTTCAAATTTTGCATAAATTAGTTCAAATCTAACCGACTTTGTCCCTTCAGGAGCGAGGTCTAAATCTAACATTGTAACAAACTCATCTTTTTTTCCCGACAGGATCATATTTTTATCAATTTGTTGAAATGGGAAATAATCAGGTTCTCCTCTAAAACCCTCAAAAGTATTTCCGTCTTCATCCAACCATATAGCTCTTGCATAAAACTCTTGCAAATCAAATTCCATTCGATTCGATATCGTAACAACAATATTTCCATCAGAGTCAATTTCTTTAAAAACCATTTCAATGCCAGATCCATCAACTTCGATATCTTCTCCGTAAATATCTTTAGGAGCAGTACTACATGCTGACACGATTCCAATAATTATTATACCGATAATACTATAAACTATTTTTTTCATTTCTAGAATTTATATAAATACTTTAAACATCAACTCTACGATTTTTCAGGCATAGTAATTTCAACAACTTCTGAATATTTCACCAATTTTCTTTTATTATTATAATAATTTGTCCTAATAGGACCTATCCCTTTTGAATACCATGTATAAATCGTATAAAGCTCATTTTCGGCAAATTTCATTTCTAACTTTGACGAAATAAGACAAGTTTCAAATTCACCAATATCTATTTTTAAATTTTCAAATTTATCAACAACTCTGCCAAACTCTGAGACTTTAATAAATCTATTGTCAGCCGTTTCGAGTTCGACATAAGCAGCCATTAACGACATCCCATTTCCCAAAAATGCAGGCATAATAAAATTTCTACCGTTTAAATTCCAATTAGTTTCAGATATCGCAGCTAAAGTATCAACCGGAATAAGATAGAGCATATCCAGAGATATTTCTCCCCCATGGTAAAAAGCGTTTATTTCAATAGAATTTAATGGTTTTTCGTAGGGGTCAAATGTTTCGGCACTTATAACTATATAATCTACAGAGTCGGTTTCATTAACATTTGTAACTTTATAAACAGTATATCCCTGAGGAATGTTTCGTTTATTAAAATGTCCAATTTTAATTTCAGCTCCTTTTTCATAGATAAAATATGGTGCATCGATATCCTGTGAATATAAATTAAAGTTTAAATAAAAAAATAAGAAAATAAAAAAATAAAAAAAAAGTCCCTTCATAATCGTCTAATAATTTTAATTTACGAATTAAGTAAAAAATATTAAAACTACATAACAAATATCCGACCAATAAAAAAGTTTTATATGAAATTACCCTCGATTGCCCACAAGATGGCTAATACGAGCGGCACAAAAAACCAAATATCATGGACAAGCACTAAATAATCTTTACAAAGAAGTTGTGTTGTTTCTAAATATCAGTTTTCAGTTTCGTACTATGTCGATAAAACATAAGTTTAGTTTGATATTCGTGTCTAAGTAAACCATATACTATTACATCCTTATATTTTTCGTCTCCTATAAATTGGCTTTGTTTTTCGACACCTTCTTGCACAAAGCCAAACCGACGAGCTATATCCTTAAGTTTAATATTATCATCAGTAAAGCGCATTTCAAGACGGTTATAATTGATATTATTAAAATAATGTTCAAGAAACTTAGATGATGCCTCAATCATAATGTTTAGATACTGATATTTTTCTTGAACCCAACAAGTATATTCAGCTTTATGATTATGATGATCAATTTTCTGTAAACCTAACAATCCTGCAAATTCATTGTCATAATCAATTACGTAAATCAAATCAACAACATTTTCATTTTGCTCGGTTACATATTTAACATATTTCTTAGTCTCTATAATGAGATCTTCATTAGAAATTGTCAACCATGCACCTTGATATCTACGTTGAGAGCCAATAGTCTCAAAAATATCTTTCACATCATCATTTGTCAGCAATCTAAGTTTTAAACTTTCAGAACACAATATTTCAGTAGTCTGTTTCATAGTCGGTTAGTTTAATTAGTTTAATTAGTTTAATTTCGTTTTAAATTCATCATTAAATTTTTGCCAATCAGCACCAGATTTATACAAATCTCTGCTAATAAACTCAAGATATCTTTCCA
>JAQUBO010000140.1 GCA_028686735.1 Bacteroidales bacterium | reverse complement strand
CGAGTAGTGCTATTGTTGTTGTTAGTTCTTGATGAGGAGTTTACATTAGCGTTGTTTCGTGTAGGTTTGACATTATAGTTGGTTCTAGAATTATACTCAGGTTTATTGTATGGTCTAACTTCATTGTTTGTACGTGATTTTGAAGAGTTTGTGTTATCTACTACTCTTGCACTTGTACTTGGGTCAATTTGTAATGATGGCCTATTTTCTCTATTGATTTCTTTGCCCACAGATGTTGTAGGTTTAGCTTCTAAAGGTTTTGTATTATCAATTCTTGATGATGATGACGAGCTATGAGCTGCAGGTGTTCTGATTATTGCATTGTTATTATCTATTGCAACGGTGGGTGTTTTGCCCTCATCAATTCTGGATGTCGTATTTGTATTAGTAACAGGTTTTGTATTGTGTGTCCCAATTCGTGCACCATTCTCATTTGTTTCGGGGACTCTACCTGTTGAAGTTGAAGATGAGCCATTCCCACTAGCAGGAATTCTTGGGCCATAATATGTATCGCTAAAGACATTGTTTGCTAATCCGTCGTTATATCCACCGCCTGCCCAAAGACCGTCATTGTAACCATGCCAATAACCATTATGCCAACTATTGTGATACCATGGCGAATAGCCCCAATATGGATAATACCATGGGTTGTAACTGTACCCAATATACCAGCCCGAATTCCATCCCCAATAAGGACTCCAATAAGGGTCGTAGTAATGGCTTGGGTAGTAATAGTGCCCAAATCTGGTAAATTGATGTGAATATGATCCGTAATAACCATCGTCCTCATAATAATCTCCGTAATAATTATTTACTATATAGCTTCCATCTTCGTCGTAATATTCTTCGGATGTTTGATTATTGTCATAATAATAATCAGTTTCTTCAGTGTAGCCCTCAATGTCTTTAGATAATTGATTGTTAAATTCTGAGTTATATGTCTCTTCATAACTAGATTTATCCTTGTTTACATCATTCTTTTCTACAATAATTGACGACGTGGTTTTGCTATCTGGATTGTAGTAAACATCGTCGTATCCTTGTGTGCCAAAGTGTAAATTAGTTGTACAGGCACTTGTTACAACTAAAATAATTACCGATAAGTAGAATAAAGTTTTCATGATATTATGTTTTTTTATAAGTTTGAACCAAAATTTTTAATAGAACTTGTCAAATTTAATGCAAAATTCATACCAAATAATATGTCGAAAGGACTAACAAAAAAAGAAGATAACTATTCTCAGTGGTACAACGAGATAGTTATGAAAGCAGATCTTGCAGAAAATTCTGCGGTCAGGGGTTGTATGGTTATAAAACCTTATGGTTATAGTATATGGGAAAAAATGCAATCGGTTTTGGATACTATGTTTAAAGAAACTGGACATGTAAATGCTTACTTTCCAATATTTATACCAAAATCATTTTTTAGCAAAGAGGCAAGTCATGTCGAAGGATTTGCGAAGGAATGTGCAGTTGTTACTCACTATAGGTTAAAGAATGATGAAAGCGGGGAGGTTGTGGTTGATGAGACAGCTAAACTTGAAGAAGAGTTGATAGTTAGACCGACCTCAGAAACAATAATTTGGAATACTTACAAAAATTGGATAAAATCGTATCGAGACCTTCCATTACTTATTAACCAATGGGCAAATGTTGTACGTTGGGAAATGAGAACTAGATTGTTTTTACGAACTACGGAGTTTTTGTGGCAAGAGGGACATACTGCTCATGCTACAAAAGAAGAGGCACTTGTTGAAACTAAGCAAATGATTGAAGTATATGCAAAATTTGCTGAAGAGTACCTTGGAATGCCAGTACATATTGGAACAAAAACAGAAAAAGAAAGATTTGCAGGAGCAGAAGAGACTTATTGTATTGAGGGGCTAATGCAAGATGGAAAAGCACTCCAAGCAGGGACTTCACATTTCCTTGCACAAAATTTTGCAAAAGCCTTTGATGTTAAGTTTCTTAACAAAGATAACAAGGAAGAATACGTTTGGGCTACATCTTGGGGGGTTTCTACTCGACTAATGGGTGCCTTAATAATGGCTCACTCTGACAATAAAGGTTTGGTCTTACCTCCTAAACTTGCTCCAATACAAGTAGTTATTGTGCCAATATATAAGTCGGAGGAAGAATTTGATATGATTTCGGAGCGTGTAGAGGTTCTTATGAAAGAATTAAGATCTCAAAACATATCAGTTAAATACGACAACAGAGATAGCCAAAGACCAGGATTCAAATTTGCCGAATGGGAGCTAAAAGGCGTTCCAATTAGATTGGCAATTGGACCAAAAGACTATGCAAATAATACATGGGAGGTGGCCAGACGTGATAATTTGGAAAAGAAAATTATTGAAGACGACAATATATTAAAGCACATCAAAGAATTGTTGGTTGAAATTCAAGATAATATTTATCAAAAGGCTGTTAACTTTAGAAGCGAAAATACTTATAAAACTGATAACTGGGAAGAATTTAAACATATACTTGAAACAAAACCAGGATTTATCGAAGCCCATTGGGACGGGACAAGTGAGACCGAAGAAAGTATTAAAAACGAAACAAAAGCGACTATTCGACTTATACCTGTTAATCCAATACTTGAAGATGGTAAATGTATTTATTCTGGTAAACCATCAAAATTCAGAGTTTTATTTGCTAAATCTTATTAATTATGAAAACAGAAAACAAATCAGTTAAGGAGCATATTATCTCAACATTGAAACAAAAGTCGGTTTTAAAACAGACAGTTCATGATCAAACTAAGACTGCTTTTAAGCTGTTGAAAAAAGAACTGCAAGAAATTGTGCTTCAGTATAATGTCGAGCTTAAAGGTGAAGATGAGAGAATATGCCTTGAATATCGTGATAGAGGTATGTTTGAAACTGAAGTTAAGGTTGCAGGAGATTTAATAATTTTTAATATGCATTCTAATGTGTTTGAATTTCCTCGTAATCACGAAATATGGAAAGATACCTACTATACCGAACAGCCACTAATGACTTACTCAGGAATAATAAATATCTATAATTTTTTAGCAGACTCTTTTAAATACAATAGACTTGAGGACTTAGGGTATTTGATAGGTCGAATCTTTATTAATAAGAATGGAACTTTTTTCATAGAAGGCAGAAGAGAACTAGGGTTTAACTTTCCAGAATTTGGCAAAAATAAAGTCAATAATTCTAATATCCGTGAAATGCTTGAGGCCTCAATAGCTTATGCGTTAAAATTTGATTTGTTAGTTCCTCCATATAACGACGTTAAGATTGTTAATGTGGATCATATGAAAGAAAGAATTAATAAATCAAAAATGCAAACAGGTAAAAGATTAGGTTTTCAGTATAATGCAATTAAGAAATCTTAATAAATTCTATCAAATAGGTATTATAAAATCTGTAAAAAATCATGTTTAGGGTCTGTTTTTTTAGTGTAAATATTGTATTGTGTTGATAAGTCAATGTTTTGTGCATGTTGTAAAACAATATAATAAACCCAAAAATATTTTATAAATAGGATTTAAGTATCTAAATTTGTTTTTATAAAATTATAACAATTTATAGAAATGGGAAACAACCAAAAAAATGTAATTGAATTAGAAGAGGTGGTTGTAAAATTTGCTGGAGATTCTGGCGACGGTATGCAATTAACTGGAACTCAATTTTCAGACGCCTCGGCTTCTTTTGGCAATGATTTATCTACTTTTCCAGATTATCCATCGGAAATTCGTGCTCCTCAAGGAACTGTTGCAGGAGTGTCTGGGTTTCAGGTTCATATTGGAAATAAAGAAGTCCAGACTCCTGGAGATCTTGCAGATGTTCTGATTGCATTAAATCCAGCGGCACTTAAAACCAATATGAAATGTGTTAAATCTGGTGCAACCATAATTATCGATATTGATAATTTTGATAATAAACATTATAAAAAAGCTGGGTATGTTGAAGATCCCTTGCACGATAATTCTTTAAAAGGATACACCCTCATCAAAGCACCAATAACCTCGTTGTCGCGTGCAACTGTTAACTCATTGGAATTGGGCATTGATAACAAAACTGCAGATAAAACTAGAAATCAGTTTGTAATGGGGTTATTATTCTGGTTATTTAATAGAGATGTAAAACAAGGCGAGGAATTTATTGTCAAAAAGTTTGAGAAAAAACCAGACCTTGTAACCATTAATAAAGCAGTATTGTTTGCAGGTTATAATTATGCCGAAACAGTGGAGGCTATTGCAACACAGTTTAATATTAAACCAGCAAAAAATCGAACAGGAACTTTTCGACAAATTACTGGAAATATTGCAACCGCTTGGGGCTTAATAGCAGGAACTAAAAAAGCAGATGTTAAATTATTTTTAGGTTCATATCCTATTACCCCTGCTACAGAAATATTACATGAGCTTAGTAATCACAAAAATTTAGACGTTAAAACCTTTCAAGCTGAAGATGAAATTGCAGGTATTTGCTCTGCAATTGGTGCTAGTTTCGGAGGAAGCCTTGGAGTAACAACAACCTCGGGACCAGGACTTGCACTTAAAACTGAAGCAGCAGGTTTGGCTGTTATGACGGAATTGCCTTTAGTAATTGTTGATGTACAGAGAGGAGGGCCTTCGACTGGATTACCAACAAAAACCGAACAAAGCGATCTTTTGCAAGCAATACATGGTCGTCATGGTGAAAGCCCACTACCCGTTATTGCCGCATCAACACCAGGGAATTGCTTTAGTTTTGCGTTCGAGGCGGTAAGAATAGCATTAGAGCACATGACACCTATTATTTTATTAACAGACGGCTATCTTGCAAATGGTACAGAATTATGGGAGATACCGGATGTAGATAATATGTCAGAAATTAAACCTCCACTAGCTAAAGATAATGATCCCGATTTCCAACCTTATCGTAGAGACCCAGAAAAACTTAACAGATTATGGGCTGTTCCTGGACAAGAAGGATTACAACATCGCATTGGTGGTCTGGAAAAATCAGACATCTATGGAGCAGTATCTCACGACGCATATAATCACGAACTAATGTCTAATTATCGTGCTGAAAAGGTGCAAAGAATTGAGAATTATATTCCTAAACAAGAGATTATTGGAAATCCTGATGGTGGTGAATTGTTAATAATTGGGTGGGGTGGTACATTTGGTACTTTAAATGTTGCTGTTGAAGAATTGCGTCAAGAAGGTTATGATATCAGTCTTACACATTTTAATTACATCTGTCCATTACCTAAAAATACTAAAGAGGTTTTTAGCAAATTTAAAAGACATTTAGTTTGTGAATTAAATCTTGGACAGTTTGCTGATTATCTTCGTTCTCAGCACCCAGAATTTAATTATTTACAATATAATAAAATTCAAGGATTGCCATTTTTTATCAAGGAATTAAAGAATAAGTTTAAAGAAACATTGGAGGAAAAATAATTATGACACAATCAAAAACAAAGCTTACAAGAGCTGACTTTCAAATTGATGGTCAAGTGAAATGGTGTGCAGGTTGTGGAGCATATCCTATATTGGCGGCTGTTCAAAAAGCACTGCCCACAACAGGAGTTACTAAAGATAATGTAGTTTTTATTTCAGGTATTGGGTGTTCTTCTCGATTCCCTTATTATATGCAAACTTACGGATTTCATACTTTACATGGGCGTGCACTTCCAATTGCTACTGGATTAAAAGTCTCAAGACCCGATTTGCACGTGTGGGTAGTAACTGGCGATGGAGACTCTATGGCAATTGGTGGAAACCACTTTATTCATGCGATAAGACGTAATGTCGATATTAATGTAATGATATTTAACAATAAAATTTACGGACTTACAAAAGGACAATATTCACCAACTACTCCGTTTGGTTCAATTACAAAAACTTCGCCGCATGGTACTATTGAAAACCCATTTTTGCCAGGTGAATTAACTATTGCTTCACAAGGAACTTTTTTTGCTAGAGTCGTTGATAAACAACCTAAAGGTATGGAACATGTGTTCGTTGATGCAGCAAAGCATAGAGGAACTAGTATTATTGAAATCTTGCAAAATTGTGTGATATTTAATAATGATATACACGAACAAATAGTGGGAAAAGATGTCAGAGATGATAGAATGATATTATTAGAGCATGGCGAAAAAATGATCTTTGGAAAAGAAAATGATAAAGGTCTTATTCTTGACGGACAAGAAATAAAAGCAGTTAAAATTGGTGAGAATGGAATAAGTATGGATGACATATTGGTTCATGATGAGAAATCGCACAATCCAAATATTCATTATATGTTAGCCCGTATGACATATCCTGAATTACCAGTTGCAATTGGGGTAATAAGATCAGTTGAGCAGCCTACTTATGATGCCTTGTTAGATCAACAGGTTGAACATGCGAAACAAAATGCTGATGGTAAGGGGTTAAAAGGTCTATTGCATTCTGGAAATGTCTTTGAAGTAAAATAAATATTATATGAAAATTTGAAATAATCTGTTTTATTGCAGATAAATTATAAAAAAAGCGGCATTGCCGCTTTTTTTTATGTAATTTTATAAACAATATGATAATTATTCTGTTATGGTATTAGTTCTCATTTGATAACTATTATTATTTATGAAAGATAAAGACATAAACATAACTAACAAAATAAGAGATAAAGGGCTTAAATTAACTACGCAAAGAATGATTATTTTAGAAGCTGTTTATGACTTAGGTAATCATCCGACTACAGACGAAGTAGTAAGATATGTTCGAACAAAAAATCCTGCAATATCACAAGGAACAATTTATAAGACATTAGAAATATTTGTGAAAAATAAAATAATTAGCAAAGTTGAAAAAGCTGGTGGGGTTTTTAGGTATGATGGGGTTACACAAATGCACCATCATTTGTTTGAGGAGGAATCCGAAAGAATAGATGATTACTATAATGAAGAGCTAAATGATTTGCTGATTGATTTTTTTGATAAAAATAAAATACCGGGTTTTCAAGTTCATCATATTAAGTTAAATATTAAAGGTGAATTTAAAAACTAAATTAACTAAATTATTAACAATTAAAATTTAAAAAAAATGGAAGAAAACAACAATGTAAATGTAATGCCACGAATTGGCGAAAAAGCACCAGAGTTTGTCGCAGAAACTACTCAAGGACAAATAAATTTTCCAAAAGATTACAAAGGAAGCTGGGCTATTCTATTTAGTCACCCTGCTGATTTTACACCAGTTTGTACTTCAGAGTTTATGACTTTTGCAAATATGGAAGACAAATTTGCGGAGGCAAACTGTAAACTTGTAGGTTTATCGGTTGACGGGTTAACAAGTCATATTGCTTGGTTACGTACAATTCAAGAAAAAATCGAGTTTAACGGAATGAAAAACATTGAGGTTAAATTTCCTTTGATTGAAGATATCTCTATGGATGTGTCGTCAAAATATGGAATGATTATGCCTGGCGAAAGTAACACCAAAGCTGTTAGAGCAGTATTCTTTGTTGATCCAAAAGGTATAATTCGTGCAATTATTTATTATCCACTAAGTTTAGGTAGAAACTTTGACGAGTTATATAGAGCATTAATTGCTATGCAAACTGCTGATGAGTTTGGAGTAGCAACTCCAGCTGACTGGAACCCAGGTGATGATGTGATTATTTCTCCTGCCGGAACATGTGGAGCTGCAAAAGAAAGAATGGAAGATAAAGATATAGATTGTAAGGACTGGTTCTTCTGTACTAAAAAAATGCCTAAAGACAAAGTTCTTAAAGCAGTTTTGAAGAAATAATTAAAATTATATAAATAGAAAAAGAGCGCAATTTTTATTGCGTTCTTTTTTTTGTGATATTTTGTCAATAAAAAGGCTTATATTGATGCATTGTGCCAGCAAGAACGGGGGTTTGTGAGCTATTAGTATTGCACTGTATTGCAGCTAAAACTACCTTTTTCGTTTTCTTGCAGACACTACTTATGTTTGCAAGCACTATTTATTTTGTTTTAAGCTTTGATTTAGGTCCAACACGAATAGGGACATTGAGCATAACATTCATTTTTACTGGCGTACCTTCAACTAAAGCAGGTTTGAATTTCATCGAAAGTAAAATACGAGTAAACTCTTCGTCAATCCCGTAACCTAAACCTGATATAATAGACACTCCACTAATAGTTGAGTCTGGTTTCACATCAAAACTGACCATAATTTCCCCATCTATTAGAGCGTCAACCGCCTCTTGTGTGTATTCCATTTGATGCCATAAATCTGCAATAAACTTATTGACCCCTCCTGGATAATCTGCATCTCGGTTATATTCAATATCCATGTTTTGAGAGTCAGAATAGTCTTGTGCAAAACTTGAGAATGTAGTTGCTAGAAAAAAGAATAATATTATAATGTTTTTCATATTAGATTGTTTTTTTATAAATATAAGATTTATTATATACTATGTGCTTAGTTGTAATATCTTAATAATTTAGATAAAACACTTATGCAAATATCGTACAAAAAGATATATGTAGTGTCCGCAAGAAAACTACTGCTTTTTGTGTCTTTGATAAGAAAGCGTCAAAGACAAGGCTTTCGAAGTTTCTGAAACTAAGGAGTTTACTTTTCGTAAATGACTGTTTCAGAAATGAGAGTAACGCAGTATTTGACGTTTTCTTGCAAAGACTATGTAGGAAATAAAATGATCAAATATTGGATGTCTTGTTATAACAATTCGCTTAACTCTAGCCATCGGTGTTCTTTGTTTTCGATTTGGTTTATGAGTTGAGACAATTCTTTTGATTTTATTATGAGACTTTCGCTGTCTAAACTGCCAGAGTTTAATTCATTCTCAAGATTTGCACGTTTGTTTTCTAATATTGGTAGTTCTTTTTCTAATTGCTCGAACTCATATTTTTCGTTAAAACTGATTTTTTTAGGTTTTTCTGTGTCAATTTTTGGCTTTGAGCTTATAGGTTTTTGGGATTTTGCTTTGGGTTTGATTTGTTCTGGTTCGGGTTGAAATAAGTCAGAGTTTCGATACTGAGTGTAGTTTCCTGGAAAATCTTTTATTTCGCCATTACCATCAAATATAAAAATATGATCTACGATTTTATCCATAAAAAACCTGTCGTGAGAAACTACAATAACGGTAGCATCAGTTAGCATAAGATACTCTTCAAGTACCTGTAATGTCATTATGTCTAAATCGTTAGTAGGCTCATCCATGAATAATACATTTGGTTGTTGCATTAGGATAGTGCATAAATATAATCTTCTTTTCTCGCCTCCACTAAGTTTACGTATATAGTTGTGCTGCATTTCTGGAGGGAATAGAAAATATTGTAAAAATCCAGATGCACTAAATGATTTTCCATTTTTTAATTTGACGGATTCTGCAATTTTCTTTACAACATCTATTGGTTTAGTGTCATTATCAAACCTTATCCCATCTTGTTTGTAGTATGCAATTTTCACTGTTTCACCAATATCAATTCTTCCTTTATCTTGTACAACTTCTCCTGCAAGAATATTTAAAAATGTTGATTTTCCACTACCATTTTTGCCTACAATTCCTACTTTTTCGCCACGTGCAAACTTATACGAAAAATCATTTATAAGACATTTGTCATCAAAACTCTTTTTTAGATTATAAATATCAATTACTTTTTTGCCAAGTCGGTCGGTTGCAACTCCTAATTCAAGCTTTGAGTTGTCGATGCGTATGTTTGCTTTTTCTTTTAAATCATCAAAAGCATCTACTCTGTATTTTGCTTTATGAGTACGAGCTTTGGGCATTTTGCGCATCCATTCTTGCTCTGTTTTCATTAGGTTTTGAGCTCTATCAATGTTTGCTTGTAGGTTCTCGATTCTCTCTGTTCTTTTATCGATGAAATAAGAATAATTACCTTGATATGAGAATATTTTACCTTGGTCTAATTCGAGAATAACATTACAGACTCTGTCAAGAAAATATCTGTCGTGAGTAACCATAAAAAGGGAGATCGGAAGAGCGT
>JAQUBO010000139.1 GCA_028686735.1 Bacteroidales bacterium | reverse complement strand
AGTTTTGTTAATTTCTTCAATTATTAATCTAATAGAATCAAGCTCATCAATGACATCTGATGGACGAGAGATAAAGAGTTTTAATTGTGTTGTTTGTTTCATATGCTGTGTGTTATTGTGCCTAACGGTTGGCGGTATGGTTAGTTGCCGATTACGGAGTACGTCACTGTCAACCCACGATGAAGTTTGAAGCGAGCCACAACCTAACAAATTAGCACTATCTCGGCAATAAAATATACCGCATGTTACAAGCTGGCCTTCTTTCTTGTCAAGCGACATACCATTATAATAATCAATCAGTTCTGTCATTCCGTTTTTGTCTATTGGATTGTGTGTCGGCAAAGTTTTATTTTTCTTTAAGGGGGGAGATTTTTTGTTTTTTTTCAGGGTATGGAAAAGCATACTCTTTTGCAAGCTTTGGTTTGTGACATGGCTTGTGTGGCTTGCAAATGTGTATGCTTTGTGTGTCGGCATTTTAATCTTCGTTTAAACTTGCTTGATATTCTTGTTCACTATAATAAAGCATAATTCCTATATAAATTGGTTCTAATTTTTGATTAAGATTTTTGAACTTCTCAAAAGACAATTCAATATTGACTTTTTCTGTCTCCTGAATTTGCTGTTTAAGTTTTTTCAATTTTTCTTCATTTACGTCAAACCATTTCTGTCTAAACTTCGGAATAATGCTTCTATAATTTAAACCTTTATTCTTTTGTTTCTTAATTTCATAGTCATAGAAATATTGATTTTTAGCGATTTGGTTTACTTCATTCCAATCTTCTTTTGCATCACATTCATAAAAGTCTTCAATAGTCACAATATAATCCATTAATATTTCAGATAGTATTTTTTGTGAAGTAATTGAACTTGCCGAAATATAGGCGTTTAACTTATTTGTTAATTCTTCAAAATCTTTAATGTTTTCTTTGCATTTTATCGTTTCACTTGCTTTTGCTGATTTATCAGAATAACCAGTAATACCTGTTTCTAAAAAATCAAAAAAATATTTTTCTAAAAATCCTGCATAAAATAAAATACAATATTCTGTAACATTCTCTTTCTCAAACAAATTGTGATATAAATTATTTCGAGATGTATGACAATAATTTATTATTGATGCTTCCCCTATTGATACTATTTCAAGACCTTTAGCATGAGTTATAATATTCCCAAATCGGTCAAATTCATTAATTATATTCTTATAATCACATTTATCTAATTCGCCCATTACTAACAAATGATGTAATTCTGATATAGTTTTACTCCTCAGTAAGTTTTCGACAATATTGTCAAATAGAATTAAGCTAATTCTTTTATATTCAAAAATATCGCTCTGTGCTAAAGCTATTGCTTCACCAAGTTGGGCATAATATAGATTTTTCCTTCTCATTATTTATCTGATAACATTTTTAATTCTGGTTCAATTGGTATGTAAAATGAAAATTCATTGTCAAGTTTTTGAAGGTATTGCTTAACTTCATTGTCAACCTGTGAACGACTTAATATATTTTTATCAGCGATAATTATTGTATGTCTTTTGGAACGACTTGTAGCCACGTTGAAAAGTCTATTTTCTAATGAGCGATGATAGCTTGAATTGGGAACTACAAATATTGTAATATCAGTCGTTAAACCCTGAACTCTTGATACCGTTTCTATCAGTAGGTTTTTATGATATCCAACTGTTTGAAAAATACTTTTTTGAAGAGCTTTTGTTGTTTCAATAAAATAAGTAAGAACAGAAATGTGCAATTTTTCATTTACAGATAATAGGTGCATTACTAATTCTGTTGCAAGTTTCAACGCTTGTTTTGGTTTAAAATCACCTACTTTTAAGTCAGTTTTAATAAGTGTCGGGCCTCCTTGCGAATTGAAATACTTTCTAATGTCAAATGCAGTTTCATCAAACGAAAGTCTGATGTCTTTTTTTGCTCTTGAATTTAAACTGCCCTTGTAAAAAAGGCTAGTATAACTTGCTGCTCTCTCAGTAAGCCGATGCGTTTCTGTTAATTGAAAAATGGGCATTGAAGCATTATCGGAAAGGGCTTTAAGACCGTCAACTAGCGCTCCATAGTTTTTTCTATTTACTTTGTCGTCACTTAATGCAACCACAGGCGGCAATTGTTTTGTGTCACCAATCCAAATGTTCTTTTTTCCTAAAAGTTTCGCACCTCCAAACATTCCTAGTAATGCCTGACTTGCTTCATCAACTATTACATAGTCAAAAGGAGGCTCATTAAATGTTTGTGCTGCTTGTCCGCTAATGATGTAAAAGGTTGATAAAATTAGATTTCCGGGCTGTGGGCTTACATCTTTTGTTTGTTGCAAATCTTTTATAGCTCTTGCTTCGTCAACAGAAAGTTTTGTTTTGAAAATTCGATGTTCTTCTAAAAGACTTTGTAATGCTGGTTTCTCAATTATTTCAATCAATGCTCTATTAGTCAGGGCTGTTACTAAAACGGTTTTACCTTGTTGACATAGTTTTTCGCAGATTTCAGCTATTAAATATGTTTTACCTGTTCCAGGCGGGCCTTGAATAATTAATGTGTCTTGTAGAGCCAATTGCGTTAAAACGAAGTAGGAAATATCCTTTTTGTTGTCAAGTAATGAAGGTGTCCAATCAGAAAAACTAAAATCTTGATCAAGAATTCTATTTACTGATTCATTGCTCTCATTCTGTACTATTTTTTGGAGATTAGCGATATATTCAAATGGTGGTTTATTGGGACCAAGTATTAAAATCATACCTTCTGCATCTTGAATATGAGTTGAAAACTCTAATTCAACACCTCTAAATCCAGCAATACTAAAATCTTTTTCATTTGATGGTGCTTGCCAGATACAAACAATCTCAGAATAGTTTGTTTTCGATTTTATTAAATCACCATATGTTTTATTCTCCCAATTTCTGTAATCTCTCAATTCTTTTGGGACAATAAAACAATATAAATACTCTCCTTGCCTTGGAAGCCCTCTATGATTTGAAAATTTTAAAATCATTTCCCCATCAAGAAATTTTAAGAATTGAGCAACAAATAATTCTTCTCTATCTTGCAAAAGAAATAATGCAGAAGTGTCTAACTTGACCTTATAGGCTTCAGTTTGTGCCCTGAGTTCCTCCTCAAGAAATTGCCAATGTTCCTTTCTTCCGTAAATCATCAGTGCAACAAGTTTTTATCATCAGACGATAATTCTTTTGAACTTGGATTTCTTTCATTTAATCCAAATTGCTGTAAGTAATCAGTCGTACTTTCCGGTGTATCGAATATAAAATGGGTGTAGGGTAAATACCTGAAAAAGTTTGCGAACGCTTTCAAATTAGTATTGACAGCAAAGGCTTGTGTATTAAACCTCATATGAAAAGTATCATTTATAGCTGTTAGGTCATCCAGAATTACATTCCTTACAATATTTCCACGAGTTACCACAAATAACTGTGTATCTGGTTCTGTAAGCGCAAGCCATTCATTTGGATTAAAATATAATTTACCCGCTTTCCCACTTTTAACAACCAGTTTAATAGGCAATCTATTAGGGTTTTTAATACCCTTAACGATGGTGTAATTAATTTCTAAAGTGTCAGGAACTGAGAAGCCTTTTTGTTTCAATTTTTCAAATATGCTTTCTTTCGCATCTTGGCTAATTGATATTCTTGATTTCTCATCAGAGTTATCAACTAAGTCATAAGATTGCTCAATATCTTCTTCTGATGTGTACGATTTTACCTTTTCTAAAGATTTTGTGAATTCTGGTTTTTCTTGTAAAACTTGTAATTCATATCCTTGTTCTGAGAACCATTCCTTAATTTCATTTTCATCAAGTTGTAGTATTAAGTATAGTTCATCATTCAAATCTTTAATATTCAAAAGTTTCAATAGTTCAGGTACTAATGAATACATTGTTAAAGGGCTTGTCCATTTACCCTTAAAATAAAGTTGATTGTCATGTAAGTAGGCGTTAAGTGCCGGACCAGATATTAATTCTCCTTGGTTCTTAAATGACAAGTTTATATTTGAGGCATTAAAAAACTCTGATTTGTCAACGATATTTGAAATCCTTTCATATTCAGTTGAAAAGTTGCAGAATTGTCTTTTCTCAATCAATGTTACCAAATAGGGAAGTATAATTTGAAGCTGAATTTTTAATGAGGCGTTTGGTACTGGATTTTCAAAAGATGGCGTAAATCCATCAATTATTTGAACACCAAAAAGTGTTAGTAATTCTTGAAAGTATTTTGATTCAGTATCGCAGTTATCAGGTATGAAAATGGTTTTTAAAGATTCAGATGATGTGGAAAATTTCGGGATTTTTATCCATTTTAATTCTTCTGATTTTTCATATTTTCCACTTTCAGATAAAAGACAATTTTCTGCTGACCACTCTGTTAATTCTGATTTCCTCTTATCCGATAAGATTTTTAATTTTTCTGAAAGCTGAGTGTAAATCAAACCTATCCTTTTCTTATTAACTTTCTTTATTTCATCATCTTTTTCTGTTTCTTCTGCTATTTTCTCTAATATGGTTAGGTAATCTTCAACCTCAAATTTTTGTTTAAATGGAATAAACTTAACCCATTCTTCATTTGGAATAATATCACATGCGAATACTGGAAGATATTTTCCTGCAATTTCTTCAAATTCAGGTAAGTTTATAAATACCTCAGAAGCATATAAATTATTCCCTTTCATGGTTGTAGGAAATATAGACTCATTCTTGAAACTCCATTGTGGGTAATTCTCAAAATATTCTCTACTTCCATAATAGCCCCATGGCATTTCAGCATAACGGCTAATACTATTAGGATTAATATTTAGTAATACATTCTTCCAAAATATTTTAGCAAAGTTTTTGTCGCTTAGATATTCAGAGAAAGTTATTTTGCTTATAATTAAACGATTACTATATCTAATTAAATGAGGATATCCATTAGTTTCTTTAGCTGATTTCACAGCAAATTCTTTATATGCATGAGGAATTACATTGTTACTTGCATCAATATCTTCAATTAAGGAAAGATTTTCTCCAACTTTTATTCTAATAAAAAAGGTTTTCCATTCACTTGCTAAATCACCACTATACTTATATTTGTCAGATACATATTTGCCATTTTCAACTATTTTTTCTATTTTCAGGACAGGCTCATAGATATTAGATAAATAACATTGGTTTGCAGGTATAAACTCTCTATTTGTAGTAAATAATTTAATTTCTTGAAGACTTCTATAATGCCTCTCTTCAAGATTTCCTTTCTTATGTTGGTTAAATAAATACCTTGTTACATCTAAAAAATTTGATTCATTTATTGCATCTTCAATATTTCCAATTATTTCATTTTCAATATATGCCATATCAGAAGGTTCTTTAACTCCCAAACTTTCTAACCAGTTTTTAATTTTTGGCTCTGATTCAATCTTCGGATAAACCTTAGCATGAATTACAGAAACACCTTCTCCAAACTCAGTTTCATAATTAACAGATGGAAAACATAGAGTTTTTGGGCTTTTCAATTTCTTACCTTTTGCATATATAAAAGGAATGCTCTTTAATTTTTCATTTAGTTCTCTTGAATCTGATTTATTAGATTTTTCAAAGAAAAATGAAATAAGATTAAAATTGTCAATAGGCTTATGAGTTGAAGTAAATGAATCATCAATGAAGAAATCTTCAAGGTTCTCAAGGTCAAAAGTTACTGCACCAAGATTGTTCAATTTCCATTTTAATTCAACTTTAGGATGAATAAATGCCTCATTGTCAAAAATTTTGCTTTCAACTTTGTTAATAAATTCAATTAGAGCTGTTTTTGATATGAAATTTTCTTCTGACAATCCAGTTTTGTCAATTAGAATGTCAGATGCTATTCGAAGTGTACCATTTTCATTTGGAATAAATGCTTTTATTTTTCCTGCTTCAATTAATGCTTTGTCAAAAGTAATTTTCAATTCATTTTGAACACTATTAAATCTATTTGGCAATAAATGTAAGATTTGGTTTTCATATTTACTGCTGGATAGTAATTCAAGCCAATCAAATATTTTAATACCAATGTTTTTAAAAAGCCATTGATTCCAAAATCTATCTTCATGTATTGCTTCTCTACTGGCATTAGTTAAAAAATTCCCATTTACTAAAAACGGAAATTCAAAATCAAAAACCTTAGTTGGTAGGTAAGTAAATATTAAACTGTCTTCTCCTTTTAATGCCTTAATCCGCCCTTTTTCAATTCTTGCAGCAAATGAAATCTCTGTAAACTTTGCTTTTTTAAGTTTGTCTGGTGTTTTCTCATCTTGCTGCAATTCATACTGAGCTTCTGTATCAATAGGAATGTTCTCAAAGGTTTTTACAATCCATCGACTTGTTTCAGTATTGTTTTTTAGAATAGAGATTTCATCAAAATGCTTTTCTTTTCTAATTGTCTCCTTTTCAATAGAGAATTTATACTCTCCGTTAACAGAAATAGAAATTCTTATTATCCTTCTTAAAAACAACAGTATTTTACCATTACTAAGTAGTTCATTCAGGTCATTTATTAAACCATTAGTGTTTTTTAGTTCTACAACAGTACAAACATTATAACCATTTGATAATATTGTTCTTGACGATTCTGGCAATTCATTTTTATCTGTCCAAACAGGAATTATTTGCCAAGGCATTTTTACCCCATTGAAGGATTGTTTGATAAATTTTCTATCAAATCGGAAATTGTATCCATCGGAAAACACATGGACTTTATCTGACTTTCCAAAAACAGATTTAAAACCAATTCCTTTATATCCAGTTTTTGTCTGGTCTGATTCTTTTGTTCCTTTCCCTGCATGCGTTATTGCATTAATGTCTGTTTCATCAAATGTTCTTCCATTATGGGATATTATCAAACAATCAGAATGAAAATCAAATTGCATTTCATTTTCATTTCCAGATGCAGCATCATCTGCATTTTGAATTAACTCAAAAATAAATCTTTGACTTTCTGAATAAATGTCACTTGAAACCGTGTCAAGCAAGTTCGAAATCATCTCTGCCTGGTCAGTGTCGTGAAATGTCGAACGCTTTTTATTCAATTCATTTATGAAATCTTTTTTACTCATAATCTTTGATTGTGCGGTGGAAAAATTGCACTCTTTGGTAAGTTTTGGTCTGTGGGTCGGCTCGTGCGACTTGCCAATGTGTGCAATGTGGGTCGGCTCTCAAAAAACAAAAAATGCGGGTCGGCAAAAAATAAAACTTTATCGGGACGGCTGGTGTGGTCGGCAGTCAGTCCGATTTGATTTTCTTCTTTGTCTTTGTATGTCATCTTGTCAATTTTCATGTCGCTGTCTTTTTTCTCAGGCTTGCTTGTAACGTTCTTATATATATTATTAATTCATATAATATTTCCCGAAATCCTAATAAAGTATGAATTATTCATACACATATTTATTATTAATCATTTTACGATTGTAAATATAGAAAAAACAAATTGAAATATAAAACAAACCTTAATATATTTTACTTCATAAATTCTTTAATCATTTTATCTGCTTAGGCAACAATCTGCCAAATCTTCTTTCATCAAAACTACACTAAGCATCAAAACGGAATTTACTAAGCTAATCCAACACAAAACCCTCGCAAAACACATACAAATTTAAAAACCAAATATCAGATAGCAGGAGGCGGTGTAGTTTAAGCTGTAATACTCGCTTGGTGCTGTGCACAGATTATATTACTGTATATTAGGGACTGGCATTTGTTTATTAAATGTATTTTAATAGTTCCTTAACAAGCATAAAAACTGTTGTTGAAGATTCTTCCTTAGCAGGATTATTATGGTCAAATTTGTTGTAATTTCGTTCAGCTCTTTTGATAGCAAGATCTACTCGTTTTTCTTGTGTTTTTATATCTATCCCATCAAGAAGATTAAATAAACTTTCAGTAATTTTTTTATTTTTCTTACCGTCATAGAATGTTTTATATGTTTTTATTAGTTTATTTAATTTCTTATTATAGTCAGATCTATGCATACCTCCTCCTTGGTGATCATCAAAGTGAAGAATTACCAATACTCAAATGCTTGATTTGAATATGCTACGCCAAAATTATTTTTCTCAGCAACTAAAATGGCTTTATTAAAATCATTTTCGTTGAAATCATCTTTATCAAAAACGCACCAAACTTGATCATATTTGCATTTGTTAGCTATTTCAATAGTTCTTTCAACTAGAGATATAGTATTATAGCCCTCACCAATAGATTTAATCGTTGCTGAAGATAGACGGAACTGATTGAAATATGATGGTTCAGTATTTACACCTTCACAAACGATTAGAATAGAAGGTTTCTCTAAAAGTTTTGGTTCAGGTCTTTCAAATGAAGTTTCTAATCTTCTTTTAGTTTTGAGTTGATCCTTGTGTATTAGTCTTTGTGCAGCTTGTTCTGCCTTTTTATTCTTCATTTTCATGTTGTGATAGGATATTGATTAAATCATCAAAGTTGTTTAGAAAAGGTACAGCTCCATATTTCCCTCTAACGTAGTTTTCTTCGAATGGTTCATTTTTTCGAACGTCATTTGACTTGAAGTCAGCTAAAGAATACAATTTTGCTTCACCATATTTATCCTTATTTGTAAACCAAATTTGATCACGCCTAAAAAGTCCAGAATTTAGTAAATTTGTGTCGTGAGTATTGAAAATTATTTGTGCATTTTTTTTATTTAATTCTTTTGAATTAAATAATGACACAATTTTACAAACTAGATTTGGATGTAATTTTGAATCAAGTTCATCAACAATTAGTGTATACCCATTTTCAATTACATCTAAAATTGGTCCAGTAAGAGCAAAGAATTTCCTTGTGCCAGATGACTCGTGGTCTTCTAAAGTGAAAATAGCATTTTCAACAGCATTTTTGTTTGAGTCATATTTTTTATGACTAGTTAGCACATCAAAGACAAACTCTTTCTTTTCTTCTTTCATTTCTTTGATTATTTTTTCTCTAACTTCTTTAGGCATGTCAGAAGGTAATTTTTCAATGTCTAATTTTAGTAATTTAATGTCTTGAATTCCCAAGTCAGCAGCTTGTAGTAGGCTTAAAATTTTAGATTTGTGAATTGGGTCTTCTGTTTTACCCATTGTGTAACCGGCATAACCTGATTCGTCTAAACCAGAAAGAGTTCGGAATCTTTTAAACCAATCAATTACAGAAATTGCGGTTTTCTCATTGAATTGTGCTGCAACTGAAATAAGAAGAGCATTATTTCGAACAAGTCCTGCTTTGATAACAGTCTTTCCTTTAGTGAATCCTCTTTCGTGAGTTTCAAATTTGTTATATTCTCGATAGAATAATTCAACTTCTTTTGTTTTTTGTTTATGAAATAACCACTCGGAAACAATTTTTTCTTTGTTAACCTCAAATCCGTAACGATAGATTGTGTTTTTATAAAGGAAAATTATTTCAAATTCAGAGGGTTTGTTTTCAGTTTCAATACTTAATTTAAAAGGCTCAACATCAATACTATCTCCTTTCTGGCTCTCTTTGGAACTTTCGATTACAAAGTGTTTCATAAATGAGAAAGCCTCAAGAAGCTTACTCTTGCCACTAGCATTAGCACCATAAATTACTGCACTTTTTAGAATTCGAAGTCCAAATGATTCATCATACATGATATTTTCAACTTCTCTTGTGTCTTTGTCATAATTCGAAGCGACCATACTAAGAGTAACTTTTTCTTTAAAAGTTCTGAAGTTTTTAATTGAAAATTGCAAAAGCATATTTATTTTAGTTTTAGTTATTCTGCAATAATAATAAATTAAATGCAGATAATCGCAAAATAATCGTTAAATTAACGTAAATTTGTTGAAAAAGGTCTGTATTGAGTGTGGATGTTCGCTTGCAGCTGACGGCAGTCCGTCTAAAAACCACCTGTTTTTTCTAATTTTGCTCAAATATAAGCCTTTTTAAGGGATATTTTGTGATTTACAGAAACTATTTTTAGCATATTATTCAAAAAAGATAGTGGCTTAGAA
>JAQUBO010000014.1 GCA_028686735.1 Bacteroidales bacterium | reverse complement strand
AAATATGTGTTAGCTCGTGTGAATTGCAAATGTGTATGCCTTTTGTGTTGGCATATTATCTCTCTCCTATAAAAATATGGTTATTAAATAATGTATGTGGAGCACTAACCAAATTAATGTCAAATTTTAAAGAAGGTTCAATTCTTGAGCTTACATTATGGATTCTGAAAGATATTTGCCAACCTTCGTTTAAATAAACAATTAGTGTTGTTTTTGAA
This sequence comes from Bacteroidales bacterium, assembly GCA_028686735.1. GTDB lineage: Bacteria > Bacteroidota > Bacteroidia > Bacteroidales > ML635J-15 > Bact-19. Next base: position 39,139 of record JAQUBO010000014.1, on the reverse strand, counting down.
TTGTTTTCGTAAACAACTTCAATCAATCGAGTTGGTAACTTTAGTTTGGGGATTTTTGCTTTTGGTTTAATGTCCTCAAAACTTTGATTAAGTGTTCCATGCAAATTATATGCTTGTATTTCTACAGTTCTTTTTCCTTTGATTACTTTGTAAAAGTCCTGATTCCCAATCAAGTATTCAACAAGTTTTTGTGGAACCACTAAAGGGTTTTCTTTATCTAATCTTAATAATTCAGAACGAAAAGCATCTAGTAATGGCATATAAATATTCTCATGCATATCAGGAATGGCTGTCCATTTTGTAGATTTATCTTTGGTTCGTAATTCTGTCAAGTAATCAAATATTGGTCTGATTTGATCAAAATAATCAGAAGAACAAGGTATTCCAATCCATTTCTCTCCAAAATCATTTTTTTGAGATAAACGAGAATGTTTAACTGCACGATGATTGTTTTTAACAGATATTCCCATTTCCCATTTTTGCAATAATCGAATTGCTAAAACATCTCGTACATCTCCAGTTTGTCCTTCATTGTCTGAAACAATTTCAAGTTGTAAAATATCATCAATATTTATACTGTTTGACAAACGGGGTTCAATGTCAACTAAAAAATTAATAGCAGCACTGGATACTAACGAATATAAACCTTGTTCATCTTCGGAAAATTGTTTATAAAAGGCTTTTGCAGTTTTATATGGTTCACTTTCAATAATAACCACATTATTATGTAAATTATTGAGCCTCTCGTAAAATTCTTTTAGTAAGGTATATTCAAATGCTTTTCCTGTTTTTGTTTGTATAGCCATGATTAGTAAATCACCTTTTCAAGTTTGGATTTAGAGTTTTGCTTTTTATCAAGCATCCTATTTGATAAACTTTGTTTAATTTCTTTTGCTAGGTAATAAGCTAAATTAACAGGAACTGCATTACCAATCATTTTGTAACCTACAGATATGTTATCATAATGAAAAATAAAACTGTCAGGAAAAGTTTGAATCCTTGCACATTCTCGTACGCTCAATCTTCTATATAATTTCTCCTTCCCTTTTACAAATTCTCTTTTATTCTGTTCAATAAATTTCATTTTAGGAGCTTGCGGATGCAGAGGAGCATGTCTTGCTCCTGCTTGTATTGTGAATGAAATTTCGTCCCAACTCCGAACTCGATTTCTCGACATAAACATACTTGAAAAACCCCCATCCATATATTCGTGATTAGGAATTATACAATTCCCATTATTAGCGCCTTTTCCGTTTTTTGCAACCAAAACATTTTCAGTCAAATCTCCAATTGCATCTTTCATTGTTATTTGATTTTTAAAACCGATAGGAAATTTAAAATCGACTTTCAAATCACTTCTAAAGCCAATAAAGAAAACTCTTTTTCTATCCTGAGGCACATTAAAATCTTTAGCATTTAATAATTTAAAATGTAAATCATAGCCAATTCCAGCATTTCTAAAATGATTTTTTATGTTCTCTAAAGCATCTTTATGTCTTAATAAAAGCATTCCAGAAACATTTTCAGCTAAGAAAAAATAAGGTTGTTTTACTTCAAGTAAACGTATAAAGTCAAAGAACAATTGCCCGCGATTATCTTCTATGCCTCGTAAGGAACCAGCCTCACTCCAGCTTTGACACGGAGGACCGCCAATAATTCCATCGCATTCAGGAACATCTTCGTTTGGAATTTGTGTAATACTTCTTTTATCTAAATATGTATTTGGATGGTTTTTTTCAAATGTTTTCCAAATATCTTTATCGTATTCATTTGCCCATTTAATTTTAAACCCAGCGTTGGAAAACCCCAAATCTAAACCACCTGCTCCTGAAAATAGAGATACAATTTTCATAATTAAAAATTTAAATTTCCTTGTTTAACATTCGACTGTTTTAGGTATTTAACTTTTTGCTCAGCTAGTTCTAAAGCATTCTCTGAACAGCAATTATCATAAATCTTCTTAGCAAATTTTTCGCTAAACAATTCATCTTTTAGAATTTTCAAATCAAGATTGAAGATAGATGCAAGCTTTTCTAATCGCTTTTCATCAAATTCTCGTTTACTATTTTCAATTTTACTAAGATTTGCAGAATCCATATCTAACTGAGCCGCTAATTGAGTTAAAGTTAGACCATTTTCAGTTCTTAATAATCTAATATATTCTCCGAATGTTTCTTTCATTTGACTTGTAATTTAATTCTTGTCAATATTTGACAAATATAGATATATTTTTATTACAATTCAAAGTTTTTTTCATTGGGTTGAAAAAGAAATAGCTCTTTTGTTTTTTTAGTTTGCCTGAGTGTCAGCAAAAAACAAATGTGCTATTTGTGTGAGGGCTTTCTTATTTTATGTTTTTTCAGTAGCAAATTTATCTGTTTCGCAGTATTGGTTTTACTTGTGCCATAACGGATTGGCGGTATGTTTTTGTTGCCAATTTCGAAGCACTTTCCTGTCAAGTTACACGAAAGTTTATTAGATGCAGAAACGCTGAAATACCCACTATCTCGGCAATAAAATATACCGCCTGTTACAAGCTGGCTGTCTTTAACCTTTCTATTTCAGACCTTATTTCATCAATAACTTCTTTGTTTCTAATCACTTTTTTATCACCAGTCCGAGTAGAAAAAACAACAAACACTTTTCCACCATATTTGTTCTCGAAATCTTGAAAACTTGCACTCATTCTTTCGGTAATTTTGTAATTTCCAAAGTTGGCATTTGCTGTAATTGGTTTAATTTGGATACCAAAAGCCTTTTCTCCAATTCTTCCTATGTAGTCAATATCTCCTGCATGGTCTAACTCAGAGTCGCTTTCTTCAAATTCAACATCTGGAAATATTTTAGAGAGTCCGTCATTAATAACAGATTTTTCAAGTAAAAATCCATCATAGGTGCGAATAATTGTAACTTCATAAATGTAATCCTTGCAATCTTGCAATGTTAAATCTTGAAATGCAGCAGTCCATTCAGGTATTACAACTTCTGTTATTTTTGCATACAGTCTTTCTCCAAGTTCGTCTAATGTTTCTTTGGTTATTTTAATTTTGTCTTTTTTCTTGGTATATGCTTTCTCAAAATAAAACTCTTCCCATTCATCAAGCGCTTTTGGTTGACATTCTCTAATTAAAGCCATAACTGCATCAACTTTATTTGGTCTTGTAAGTTGATATGTATTACTTGTGTAATTCAATACTTTTTCCTTCTTTCCGAAAGGTTTTGCATATTTTTTTATTTCTTTTTTACTCATCTCTATTATCCCAGTTGTGTTGTAAAATATTTGCTCTTTCTCTAACTCCGTCAGCCCTACTGTTTAAATGATTTATAACTCTTTCTAATTCTTGTTCATTTACTATTATCCAATATCCTTTTCTAAACATCAGACTACCGATTAAACATCCATAATTAAAAATCATATCTCGTATTAAACTTCTAACATGTTCATTTGTCGGACCACCACTTTCTAAATTTAAAGCATCTCTTATTTCCGAAGAAGATTTTCTATTATTATAGCCTATTGCATTCTGATTTAAATACTCCAATATTCTTAGCTACTCTTCGTTCATAATGAGGCTTCTTTTGAATAGTTTATAAATCGATCCTTATTTTTAAAATTCATTGTGGTGTCCACATCTGCAAAACCATTTTTAATTAAGTGAGCATTTAAAAACGTTTTATTCTTTAAATATAGATAAACCATTAAATTATTTTTTTCATCGTGTTTGGTTTCATCATATTTTAAAAAGACTTTTTGCCCTTTTGTTTTGAGTTGTAAAAACTCAATAGCTTTACCGTTTGCTTCTTTTTTTTCTTTAATACCAATAAGTCGGACAATTAAATCATTATTCAACTTCACTAATTCAGGACTTAATATTTCTTTTACAGAAAAGTAGTCTTCTCGTTGTGTTGAGCCATTTTGGTCTATTTTGGAGCCGTATTGTAACTTTTTAGGGTCAGTCTTTTTGTCGAATTTGTGGAAGTCTTTAAAAACATACGGTAAATCCTTTATTTCGTTCTTGAAGTCAATATTTAGTTTATCTTGTTTAATAAATTCATAAGTAGTATCAAAAATATTACCTTGATTTATTTCAAGTTTTTTTTCTATAAATGGAATAAATTCCGGATTCATCTCATATCCAACTGAATTTCTATTCAAGTTTCTTGCTGCAAGTGAAGTCGTTCCACTACCAAGAAATGGGTCAAGAACTGTATCTCCAACAAATGAAAACATCTTTATTAATCGTTTGGGTAATTCTACGGGAAACATTGCAATATGGCCATCTTGTTTTGTTCCCCCAAAATTCCAATGCCCATCAAAATATGTTTTCCATTCTTCTTTGGTCATTTTTGATTGTTCTTTTAATTCCTTATTTGGTTTAATAGGCGTTCCCAATTTTTTAAACAACAGAATAAACTCATAGTCAATCGATAAAATGCCATTCCTTGGCATTGGATAACTACCCATTAATGAAGCTCCCCCTGTTGTATTTGATGTTGTTTTTTTCTGCCATATTATTGCTCCCATATAATCAAATCCAATAGCTTCACAGAATTTTATTATTTCTGTTCGGATTGGTATTACTTTATATCTGCCATAATAAACTGCTCTAGCAAATTGGTCTCCGATATTTACACATAATCGACATCCATTATTTAATACCCTATAACTTTCTTTCCAAACAAGATTTAAATTGTTAATGTATTCTTCATAGCTATCATTGTATCCTATTTGATTTTCTGAACCGTAATCTTTCAACTGCCAATATGGTGGAGAAGTTATAACCAAATCAACTGAATTGTCTTTCAAATCAGTCATTTTACGACTGTCACCATTTATAATTCTATGTTTTGTTTTGCAACTCATTTTATATACTTTTAATAAAAAACAAAGATAATCATTTTAATCCTCGCAATAAAATTTCTTTTGTGCAGTTTTCTCGGCTTAGCCATAACTTACTTACATATAAAGTTCGTATTGCGCTATATATCCTACGCTATGCACTGGTATCAGTTTTACCCGTCTGCTTTACACTGTTTTAGACTGTATATACACTTTTGTAAAAACACTTTTCGTGTATAATGGAAAATCGGCACGTTGAACCCAATTATAATATGATGGGTCTTTTTTAAGAACTTCGATAAGTTTTTGTCCTTTATACTTACCAAAATTAACAATAATATTCTTTTCCTCATCATAAACTAAACGTCCTGCAAAATCGGCATTTTTATTATGAGCAGAAAATTCGGCAATTTCGCTGATAGAATTTCCAAGGTCGTCATATTTATTTAATTGAGACTTAAAGACTTCATAAGTTGCACGAGTGTCTGCCTCGGCTGCATGAGCATTTGTAAGGTCCTTATCGCAATAAAACTTATACGCAGCTTCGAGGTTACGAGGTTCTTTTTTCATAAATATTACCATAACATCAATAAATTTACGATTCTTTAAATCTATATCCGTTTCAGCCCGTAAAAATTCTTCAGCCAACATAGGTACATCAAATTTATTAGAATTAAAACCTCCTATATCAGCATCTTCAATAATATTAACAAGTTCTGTTGCGATCATTTTAAAAGTAGGAGCATCTTTTACGTCATCATTAGTAATTCCATGAATAGCTGTAGCTTCTGCACTAATTTGCATTTCTGGATTAACCCGAAATGTTTTAACAGTTTCAGTACCGTTTGGCAACACTTTAAGCAAAGAAATTTCCACAATGCGATCTTTAGAAATATTAATACCAGTAGTTTCAAGATCAAAAAACACAATTGGCTTACGAATGTCAAGTTTCATGGGACAAGTTTTTAATAAAAAAGGGGCTACTGCCCCTAATATAATTTATAATTTAGACTTAGTTATTTATCATCATTGGCATTAAAAGCATTAAAATATCCTCGCTTGGATTTTCGTTATCTTTTGGAAGAATAATGCCGGCTCTTGTAGGATCGGACAATTCAAATACCACTTCTGTTGTAGATAGATTATTTAAAATTTCGATAAGGAAATTAGATTTAAAACCAATCTCCATATCATCACCGTCATATTGACAGTTAGTAGTATCTGTACCAGCAATTGCGTAGTCGATATCTTGTGCATTAACAACTAATTGATTTCCAGAGATTGCCAATCCGACTAAATTACTAGCCTGATTTGCAAAAATAGCAACTCTACGTAATGAGTTTATAAGTGCATGTCTATCAACAACAAGTTTGTTTGGATTATCTTTAGGTATGACGGTACTATAGTTTGGATACACACCTTCGACAAGTCTGCATATCAATCTAAAGTTTTCGAAACTAAACACGGCATTTTTCTCATCAAACTCAAGTGTTACATCTGAAAATGCTTTTGGTAAAACACTTTTAAGAATTGCAGCGGGTTTTTTAGGTAAAATAAATGAAGCCTCTTCTTCCACTTGTACATCTTTATTTGTATAGCGAACAAGTTTATGAGCATCAGTTGCGACAAAATTAATACCTTTAGTTTTTAATTCCACATAAATTCCATTCATAACTGGTCTCAATTCGTCGTCTCCAGTAGCAAAAATGGCAGATGTTATACCACTAAAAAGTATATCAGGCGTAATATCAACTCTAGTTACCTTATCTGCTTTAACGCTTGGTATTTGGGGAAAGTCTTCGCCACCTTGTCCCACCAAAGTATATTTACCAGTTGCCGAAACTATAACAATTTTCATCTCTTCAATATCGACACTAAATGTGAGAGGTTGTTCATCAAGCTCTTTTAATATATCAAGTATTTTCTTTGTGTCAATTGCGATATTACCTACCCCGTTATTTGAATCGAGATTCATGGTAGTTGTTAAAGTGCTTTCTAAATCACTTGCTGTAACTTCTAACTGCCCATCGGTAACAGAAAAAAGCAGGTTATCAAGTATAGGCAAAGAATTTTTTGCCCCTACGACTTTACTCACTAACTGTAAGTGTTCTAACAAACTTGAACGTGATACTACAAAATCCATATATTTATTTTTAAAATTTTAAAGTCTAAAAATACAAATTATGATTGTAATTCTCCTCAAAGCTATACTATATTTATTATATTTTTATGAACAATGAATGTTTAATTCTTTCTTTTGATTATTTCGACCTAGTATTAAAGGCTCGAATTCGGTTACACCCAGCATCTACGAGACGTTTCATTATCTCGAAACTACATTGCTTTAATTTCTAAAAGCACGAGTTAATACAATGGTTTTGGTTTTGGTCGATTAAGATCAAAATCATATATTGTTTTTGTAATAGGATCAAGTACATAATACTGTAAAAAAACCACTTCGGTACCATCATTAACTATTCCATACAGCCTATCAACATCCCAATCGTATGGGACACCTTGCTCATCAACAGAATAATTCACATTTTGACGATAATACGTTTTAAAAGATTTTAAATTTCCTTTTCGATCCTCAACTTCGTATTTTGCCACCATAGGTTCTTTAGACAAACTATCGAGTTTATGCTCCTGCAAATCTTCGTTAATCAAAGTTTCGTATGCAATAAATTTTACTGCTGAGAGATACTCTTTAATAGCGACTGTATCAACCATAAAACTAACATTTGACTCATCAGGCATATTTATTCCATATTTATTATCGCCATAATTATGCAAAACAAAGCCATCGCTTTGATTTTTCCCATAGCTCACACTTACTTTAGCAATATCTTTAAACTGATAGTCAAAAATAATTCTTTCGCGCCATTCCTTAACGTCAGGAAGATATCGCACAGTTAGGTAACCAGCAAATCCAGGTATATGCATTATAAAAGGCACATCAGACCCCTCTAATATCATATAAGTTCCTGTATTATTTTGAGTTACTCCACCAACATAATAAGTTTTCGTAAGTTTATCATCTTGATAAATTTCAGTTTTTATGCCTTTCACCGAGAGTTCTTTTAAAACCTTATCTAAACGTGCTTCGGGTACTGGAGCATTTACTTCAACATTTTTCATTGTTGTCAAGAGTACATTAACAAAATCCTTTCGTGCTCTATACGTATCATTAACAAACCAAACTCCGTCAATTTTTTCTAACTTTACCGAGTTATTATTTTTATCAGCAAGAAAAATCTTATTAATACTAGCGGTATCCTCGACAGCAAAATCACGTAAAACACTTTTAGGATTATGTTTGTTTCTAAAAAACAATATAACAACAATTATTGCTAAAACTACAACAACTACCAACAACACCAAATTTGATTTTTTCATTTGTCTTTAATTTAGATAATTTATAAACTTATGTCTAAATTTCTGCAAAAGCAATGATTTCGCAATAAATTTTACACTACTTCAATTTCGACACTTCATTTTACATCATAAACAATCCCCAACATCACACCCCAGGACACACTTACTTGATTTTAAAATTTAAAAAACTTCTATCATATTTTAATTTTCTAAAAGCGACAACAAGTAATCCAATTATCAAAATAATCAACACAGGAATAAAAGAATTGATATATACCCACATCAACATTTTTTGTTTCACTTTAGAATTATCAAGTGTTCTAAGCTTTATTTCCCTCATTCTAAGAGATATTAAATCTTCATCTGCACAAAGGTAATTAACGCAATTTACAATAAACTGCGTATTTCCGGGTGTAAACTGCTCTGGAAAGTATTTATCATACCCCAAAGGATAAGGTTGTTTTTTATCACCCATTGTTTTCACTTCGTTTCGAATAAAATCGCCGTCAGCAATTACAATCATTTTAGTTGGTACACTTTTTTCGAGAACGACAAAATTCTCACTATTATAAAACTCAGGTGCCAGTCTATTAAAATAACTAGAAGTAAATTCGCCTTCTAACAGCACTGCAAGTGGTAATCCAGATCTATTAAAAGTCTGCAATTCGGGATCTTCGCGTAATATTTCCAAATTTACCTCAACTGGGTGCACTAAAGATTTCGAGTATTGAGATGTTCTAAGCAGAATAGTTTTTTTGATATTAGGATCCAATCCTACTGTATCAATAGAGCTAATAAAATGAGTACGCATCGGTCCCACATTACGCAGTAATTGATGCGATGTCAAAGTATCGGGCACAATAACAGGAAAAAAGTACCAAGGTTTTGGTTCAAATTGCGGCTGTCCATCAATAGTATTTACATATACAGGAATATTTAGACAACGTAAATCTTGAACTAAATCAGGATTTATCCTAACCCCATATTTAAATAATTGATCATCAAGATTAATATCATTTATCATAGCCATTTCAAAAGGCTTTTCGGTAAGGCTATCCATACTAAATCTCATCCATTCTACTAACCAAACAACCTTACCTCCCTGCATAATATATTGGTCGATAATAAACTTATCTTTTTCGGAAAAATATGCTTGAGGTTTAGCAATGACGACCGCAGCATACTCGTCCAAAGCATTAAGAGCCTTATTCATACTAACCCTATCAATTTCGTAATATTTAGACAATGAAGTCATAATATCATAAGTTTCATATTCGCTAAGTTCTTTATGTCCTTCGAGAAAAGCTACCTTTTGCAAGTCCCGTCCAGTAAGCATCCATATTGCATGTATAAAGTCGCGTTCAAGCTCAGTTTCAGACAAGCCATCAAATTTTCTTCCAGCAGTAAGATTATTATTAACCAAATTAACGGGATACTCTTTCCCGCCATATTTTACAAGAGCAGCTGCAAAAACCATTTTTTCAGACGTTCCTCCATCGTTAGACTGGCTAATATAAGTAGGATTAAGCCCCTTATTATATAATTGCCAGTAAACATCCTGATTATAATTTGGATCATCAATTTTAAATGGGTTTTTAAACTCAACTTCAACTTTATTAGAATATGAAGAAAAATTATCCAGAAACTCCTTTACCACTTTTCGATACCTCACTAGCTCAACAGGAAGGTTTTCGCTCTCAAGATAAACCTCAATATAAACATTATCGTCTAATTTTTTAAGTAGAGCTTTTGAAATTGGTGTTATTGTAAAGCGTTTTTCTTTTGTAAGATCCACTCTAAAAAACACCATTGAAGATAAAAAGTTAAATACAACAATAAGGATTAATATAAGAACAGCCTGAGTAAGATTATGCTTTCTCAATATGCGACGTGTTTTTTTTATTTTCTTTTCCATATTTTTTACCATTTACGACTTTCAAGTCTAAGTTTAGCGAGAAAAACAAAAATACTAATCACACTCAAAAAATAGACAATATCACGACTATCAATAACTCCTCTACTTATAGACCTATAATGATCATTTATCCCCAAAGAAATGATAAAATCAGATACTTTACCAGTAAAACCGAGAAAAGCAAGATTATCAAATCCAAGGAAAAAGACATAACAAAACAAAACCGATAATAAAAAAGAGATAATTGCATTTTTAGAAAAGCTGCTTGCAAAAATCCCTATTGCTGAATATACTGCTGCAAGAAAAAACAGACCGATATACGAACCCATTATCGCACCATAATCGACATTTCCAACAGGTGCAGCAAGAGAATTTATCGAAAAAAGATAAAAAAGAGTAGGCACCAGGGCAATAAGTACAAGAGTTACAGCAGCCAAATATTTTGAAAATACAATTTGAAATTCAGAGATAGGGCGTGTAAGTAATAGCTCCATTGTACCAGATTTTAGTTCACTAGCAAACATATTCATTGTTATTGCAGGAATCAAAAACAAAAACAACCAAGGTGAAATAGTAAAAAGCGTATCAATATTTGCCACTCCCAAATCAAAAACGTTAAATGAACCTCGAAATATCCACATAAACATAGAGTTGACTAACAAAAACACAATTATTACAAGATAACCTGTTATTGATGAGAAAAACTCTTTTATTTCTTTTAAATATAGTGTAAGCATATTTTAAATTATTATATCTTGCAAAATTATGTTTTTTTTCTTTAACGCAAAATTTTTAAAGACCTAAGACCAATAAGGGCTAAAGTCTTTATTAAACGGCAATTGTTAAATAAAAATTATATTATACGGAAATAACAGTATAAAAAATAATAATTTTGTAAAATATTTATAGTGTAATGAAGCATATCTATGCCATAATTGTTTTATTAATTTTGAACTTTAGCCTTAAAGCCCAAAGTTATAACTCATCCTTTCATCAGTTTGAACTTAGGACGCATTACGGTCTCACATTACCCCATCATGCACAAATGCGATACATTATAAATAGTAATATTGCTATTGCCGAGCTTAATTACTCTGTAAAAACCGATGGTTCTAAGCCATGGCACCATACATGGCGTTTCCCAGAGATAGGGGCAGGCTATCTAATTGGTGGATTAGGGAATATTAATATTTTTGGCTTTTCGCAATCTGCTTTTTTCTTTTTTGGAATACCCATTATTGAAACAGAGAATTTTCTATTAAAATACAGACTTGGCGGCGGACTCGCTTATATAAGCGACAAATATGATTACCGCTCAAATTACTATAATGTTGCGATGGGTTCACGTTTTAACGCTCACCTACAATTCTCGGTTTTATGCGACTACAAAGCTTTTGACATACCCTTATATTTTACTGGAGGATTTGCATTCAATCACTTTTCAAACGGTGCTATAGAAACTCCAAATTTAGGACTTAATCAAATCACAATAAACCTTGGTGCAAAATACTTATATTCAATTTATAATTACTCTTTGCCCAAGCGTCAATCGCAGTATATGTATAATTCAGAATTAGAATTATCAGCGTACTATTCTGCTGCTATAAAAGAAAACTCTACTTACGAAAATAAAAAATACTTTATTAATTCGCTTGTGTTCGATGCAAATTTGAGAGTTTCAAAAAAACGTAGCCTAGGTGGTGGTGTAAATATTATTTTTGACCCTTCGCTACAAACTCAAATGGAGGATGATTATAAAAACACCTCCAACCTATTTAGGATAGGAATACATGCTGTGCAGGAACTTTACTTAACCGATAAATTAACAATGCCAATATACTTAGGAACTTACATAATGAACGCATACAAGCCAAATGGACGAAAAATTCTTATCTATAGTAAACTAGGCATAAGATATACCTTTGAAGAACGTTTATTTATAAACATAAACTTAAAAACACACCTTAGTGTAGCTGATTATATTGAATTTGGTGTAGGAATGAGACTATATTAACACCGTATTATTGTTAAATAGCTCTTAATAAACTGATATAAAGACTGATTGGCAACAAAGTTTTAATTTAAACTCCAAATCTCATTTGTTTTCTTTCCATCAGTGTCTTCAATACAGATGCTGGGTTTTTAAATTTATTTGTAAACATCATTGCCGCAATAACATAAGGTTTATAACCAGCCTGCAAATAAGTTTTTATACGGTATTTATCAAAAACGTCGCTGTTTACTTCGCCCTCTTTACAAGAAACTCCGCTAATATCAGCTGGTAAACAGTGCATATACAAAGCATCTGCATTTTTGGTGGTTTTCATTTTGGCTTTATCGTACTCCCAATTTTTGTAATTTGCATTATTTACAAGACAGGTTTTCTCTAGTTCTTTTAATCCTGTTGCATCTGCATTTTTCAAAAGCTGTGTACGTTGTTGCATAATGTGAAATGGAGCCCAACTTTTAGGATACACAATATCAGCACTTCTCATTGCCTCCTCAATTGAATGACTTATTTTAAATGTTCCACCGCTATTTTGAGAGTTCTTTTTAGCAATTTCAACAACTTCAGGGATTAGCTCATAACCTTCGGGATATGCAAGTTCGATATCCATACCAAACCGAGACATTAATCCAATAATACCTTGCGGCACCGAAAGGGGTTTTCCATAACTTGGAGAATATGCCCAGCTCATCACCATTTTTTTTCCTTTTAATTTTTCCAAAGATCCAAATTGGTTTTTAAGATGAGTAAGATCAGCCATTGATTGAGTTGGATGGTCAATATCGCACTGTAAATTCACAATTCCTGGTCGAACAGGCAACACGCCCATATCGAATCCTTCGTCAAGAGCATCCCCAACTTCACGCATATATTTATTCCCTTCACCAAGATACATATCATCACGAATGCCAATAAAGTCGGACATAAACGAAATCATGTTTGCCGTTTCACGTACTGTTTCGCCATGAGCAATCTGTGATTTTGTCTCATCAAGATCCTGCACTGCCAACCCAAGCAAATTACTAGCCGAAGCAAACGAAAAACGAGTACGTGTTGAGTTATCACGAAAATTTGAGACTGCAATTCCCGAATCAAAAACTTTAGCTGAAATATTTAATTCTCTCATTTGTTTTAACACCTCTGCGACTTCGATTATTGCAATAAGATCGTCTTTACTTTTTTCCCAAGTTAAAAGGAAATCTTTTTTATATAAGTTTGTTTTGATATTGTTTAATGCTTCAATTTTTTGGAAAGTTTTCATAGATTTTAATGTTTGTTTTTTACTGTTTAGCTAACTCATAGGTAAAAGCAGCATAAAAAGCTGTAGCAGCCACAAGGTCGCTAACACGTACTTTTTCGTTTGGAGCATGAGCTAAGACCTCGTTTCCTGGACCAAAACCAATAGTTGGAATTCCAAATACACCATTAGTCATAATACCATTAGTTGAGAAAGTCCATTTGTCAACAATTGGTTCTTTATTAAATATTTTTTTAAATGCTTTAACTCCTGTTTGTACAATTTCGTGATCTTCGCTCATTTTCCAAGTAGGGTAATACTTTTCCATTCCATATTTAAGACCTGTATAAGCTGTTTCCATATAGTCAAGTACTTCAACTTTTGCGTTTATTCCTTTTACGAGCTCTTGAATTTCTGCTATAGCTGATTCTTTAGTTTCTCCCCAAGTTAACCGTCTGTCGATATGGATACGAGCATAATCTGCAACCGCACAAAGCGAAGGGCTTCCAGATATTATCTGAGATATTGTAATGCTACCTTTTCCCAAAAACTCATCAAATGCAAGTCTTTTATTTAGTTTCTCAATTTCGAGTACTGTATTTGATGCCATATAAATTGCATTTTCCCCACGTTCTGGTGCTGATCCGTGTGCAGATACTCCATAAAAATGTACATGCATTTCCATCCTACCTCTGTGTCCGCGATAAATATTTAAGTTCGTTGGTTCAGTACTAATCACAAAATCAGGTTTAATCTTATCTTCTTCGATAATATATTTCCAGCATAAGCCATCGCAATCCTCTTCCATAACAGAGCCAACAAAATAAATAGTCATGTTTTTATCAAAACCGAGCTCTTTAAGAATTCTTCCAGCTGTTACAAATGCAGCTGGACCTCCTTCTTGATCAACAGTACCCCGTCCGTGCACAAAACCATCTTTAATTTCGCCACCCAAAGGGTCAAAGTCCCAATTTTCCATTTGCCCCAGATCAACGGTATCCATGTGTCCATCAAAAGCGAGTATTTTTTTCCCAGTACCTATACGCCCTATAACATTACCCAATCCATCAATTCTTACTTCATCAAAACCCGCTTCTTCCATCTGGCGTTTAAGTTCAATTTGCACATCTTTTTCTTGTGCACTTAAAGATTTTATTTTTACCAATTTTGATAAATTTTCTGCAGTATAAGAACTGTATTTTTCAGAAAGTTCTTTTATTTTTAAAATAACATCACTCATAGCTCTTTTTATATGTAATTTTGATTTCTAACAAACAAAGATACAAATATTTTTTACATATTTTTTCGCATAAAACACTAAAAACATAAATTTTTATCATTGTTGTCCGGTTCAATTTTAGAAAAAAACATGTAACGATTGAAATATAACGTCCCTACGGGACTTTTTGCTTTATTGGCTTAGTTCCACTTTACCAATATTTAACACCTAACGGTGTTTGTCCCGTAGGGATATTATTTCGGTAAGAACTAAGTAGTCAAGGTTTTAGAAGTCCCGTCAGAGACGTTATATTTCAATCGTAACATAAATTTTAGTAAATTTTCTGTAAAAATGTAAAATATATCAGTTGTTAAATAAAAAAACGTAAATTTGCAGTAAATAGATAATTATGCAAGAAGAAAAAAAGTATCCCTTTGGTTATTTTAAAAGCTTATGTATTTTTTTTGGTTTTATAATAATGTCGGGCGTAGGAATACCACTAAGTATTGTTTACAAGAATATGAGTATTATTGGTATTGGATTGGCTGTTGGTATATTAGCAGGAATGCTTATAGGCGAGGCAATTGAAAAGAAATATGCAAGCAAAAATAGGCTTCGACCAATGAACGAGAAAGAAATAAAAAATAAAAAAACTCAGATAAAGATACTTATGCTTGTTGGCTTACTTGGTTTTATGGCTCTACTATATTTTCAATTAACATAGTAAAAGATTTTTAAATGAGTAGATTTAAACTAAAATTCACAAACACAAACTCAAACAGACTAACAATATTTTTTCTGGTATTAATGATTATTGTAGGAATTACAGGTTACAGTATTATTGAAGGATATAGAATAATTGATGCCTTGTTTATGACAATAATAACTATTTCTACTGTAGGATTTAGAGAAATCCAGCCCTTGTCTCTTACTGGTAAAATATTTACGGTGTTTCTAATCATCTCCAGTTTTGGTATTTTTGCTTATGCACTAACAACACTAACAAAATATCTGATGGATGGTGTTTTTCACAACTATTTTAAATTAAAGAAAATGAATAAAAGAATACAAAAAGCTAATCAACATGTTATTATATGCGGCTATGGTCGCAATGGCAAACAAGCAGCTAAAGAGTCAAAAAGTTATGGTTTCGAGGTATTGATAATTGAACAAAAAGAAAGCCTTATTAAACAAATCATGGAGGATACTAACCTTATGTTTATTCAAGGAGACGCAACGCAGGAAGATGTGCAATCTGAAGCTGGGATAGAAAAAGCAACAGCATTAATCACAACACTTCCCAATGATGCAGACAACCTTTTTGTTGTCCTCTCTGCCCGCGAAATAAATCCCGATTTAAAAATAATAAGTCGAGCATCTGACGATAATGCAGATAAAAAACTACTTCGAGCAGGAGCTACAAACATTATAATGTCGGATAAACTTGGAGGGCAACGAATGGCAAAACTTGTTGCACAGCCCGATGTAGTAGAATTTCTTGATCACGTTATGGTGCAAGAAAAAAACAATGTAAGGCTAGAAGAGATCTCATTCGCTAACATAGGTGCTGAATTTAAACAAAAAACTATTAGAGAATTAAAAGTCAGAAATATTTCTGGTGTAAACATTGTTGGGGTGAGAAAAGCTGACGGTACTTATGTATTAAACCCCGATGCTGATTATATCATTTACTGTAAAGACAAACTGTTTGCACTTGGCACAATTGAACAAATCAATAAGTTAAACCAAATAATAAAAGAAATAAAAGATTGAGATACATGCCCTCTTAAAAAATTATTAAATCGCATGGTGCAATTCTAAAATATATTATTTTTGTAAAAAAATACTGCTATGATACCTTACCACCTTAACGAGTATATTGAAAACTCTATTAAAGAAATAGGAGTTGACCCTTTTAATGCAAAAGGTAAAAAAGAAGGACAATGGACATTTAAATACAAAAACTCAACTATTTGGGTTGATGTATTCTCATATCCTGCAAACCCAGAAAAGTACTATTTTCAGGTAATGAGCCCTTTATGTAAAATGGTTGATAAAAACAAAGAAGAGTTTGCAATTGATCTTCTTGAAATAAATTACTCACTTTATGGCTGTTGGATATGTAAAAAAGAGGGGTGGATTTATATACTTAATCTTCGTGAGGCAGACAATCTACAAAAAGAAGAGGTAGATGCTACAATCGACCGTGTTGCAGCATACAGTACCGACTATTGGGGTAAATTATCGTTTAAGTACAAAAATGCCTGGGATGTAAAAACCCAAGAAAAACCAAACAAATAACGAAAGTAATTCACTTTGCAAAACTCATGGTAACTCTAAGTCTGAACTTGAATGTCAATTAAAATCGACATCTAAAACTAATAAAGTAACTGGATACTCAAAACAAACTCTCAATAACAATTTGAAGTAAATGCTTTAAACCAAAGTCAGACGCAAATAAGGACAGTAACATAAACATATACCTATTTTTTTTACTAACATACCTGCACTAATACCAACATCAACACAAAATACACTACCTAAATTGATTTTTTTAGAATATTAAGCATTTGTGTGTGATAAAAAACTAAAAAAGTAAATAAAAAAATGCTTAAATTAGCAAGAAAACAAATACAAGATTTTGGAAGTATTAAATATTATGGTACTTTTGGGAAACATTAAAGTAAAACAAGCAGTTAGAATAATATTTTTTTTAATAAAAACAAAGGTATGATTTTCGCTAAATCAAAGAATCAAATTAGAGTACTTTTTATAGTTAATTTTGTGTTTATATTTTCAAGCTTATACTCGCAAAATGTTGGTATTAATACAGATACACCTGACGCATCAGCATTATTAGAGCTACAGTCTAACGAGTCGGGCTTTTTACCACCCCGCTTAACTCAAATTCAACGCGATGCAATTAACAATCCTGCAACAGGACTAATTATCTATAATATCTCTGAGGGCTGCATAAATTATTATGATGGAGCATTATGGTTAAGCCTTTGTGGAGGTGTAAGCACATCAAGTTTAATAATTGAAACTCAACCAGCAAACGTTTCGGAATGTGCTGGCTCAAATGCATCATTTTCTGTGTCAGCAACTGAAGGAGTAACTTATCAATGGCAGGTAAATACAGGAAGCGATTGGCAAAACATTTCATCAGCAGGAACAAATCCTGTTTATAGTAATTACACCACAGCCACAATTAACCTAAGTGGAATTGTTGCTGGAAATAATGGGTGGCTATACCGTTGTATTGTAACAGGAAATACACCACCACCTGCTGTAAGTAATGCAGCAACTCTTAATATTATACCGCTACCAACAATACCATCAGCAATAAGTGGTGAAAGCTATGCTTGCGGTTCTAGTCCTATTAGTACTATTCAAGAATTTAATTCTGATGTTCTAACTCATGGTACTAGTCCAAGTAGCACTAACATTTGGTTTGCACCAGATTATCATCCTCCAATTGCTTTTTCAGCGACTGGAGGATGTACTGGAGGATGTGCTGGTTATGCATCCAGTTGGAACAACCATTGGGGAAACTTCTTAAGATTACCAGAAATGGACTGTTCTGGAAATGATGAAGTTTCGATAAGTTTTGATGTTTCGCACTCATATTTTTCAAGCCATCCCAATGATTGGTGCAGATTTTATATGTGGGCAGACGGTGAATACAAACATAATATCACAAGTGTAACAATAAATGGAACTGATGTTACTTATGACTCTGGAATGAACGGAAAAGGATTTCAATTTACAGAAGAAAGAACATGTGCCCATGTTGTAGTTACATTTGATATTTCAGCCATTGGGAATAAAACAAATATTTTATTTTATCTCGAACCCAGTTGTGGCTATAATAACTCAAATGCATTTTATGTCTGGTTCGATAACATCAGCGTAAACACTAGCGGCTCATCAAATTTTGATTATTCGGTAATTAATGAAGGCTATACTTATACGTGGCAAGTTCCAACAGATTGGACAATTAATTCAGGTCAAGGAAGTAATATTATTTCAGTTACTCCAGGAAGTTTAGATGGAGATATTATTGTAACACCATCAAACACATGTGGCAATGGACCATCACAAACTTTAAATGTTAGCACTTGTCCTTAAATAGATTAACTCTTACTAAAATGCAATCAAAAACTCTAAAATAATATAGTGGGTTTTAATATCATTCGTCTTTAGATTTGTCAAACTTCTCATTACGTAATCCAAACAATGCCCTTAAAAATCCATGAATAATTGCCAAAGGTAATAGCAAAATGCCAAATATTAACATGCCTAATTCATAAAATAATGAACTACCTTTATATGGTTTTCCATGCAATCTTGACAAAAAAGCACTAAATGGAATCCCATACATATTTCCTGCAATCATCACTTGAGCGGCTGAAAGAATAATACGAGCTTCTTTTTTTCCATATTCTTCTACAATAGAATCATAAGCATATTTTTTAGGAATCCCTTTTGAGTCAGCAAAATGCTGGGCAAACATTATTGCTTTTGCTTCTTCAGGCTTGGTAAACTCACCATCACCACTTAAAAAACTAGTTATTTCGGCATTACTCATACCTTGTTCCAAGGCCATTTTAGTATGTTGATAGGAACATGCAGCACAACCATTTACTTCGGTTACAGCTAATTGTAATCGCTCTATAAAATGTTTGTCAAGTAATTTACTTTTATTATTTCCAATTAATTTTGACATAGCCCTTGGAGCAAAGACTAAAGAACGATATAATTCCAAAAAACTAAATTTTCGTTTAAACTCATCTCTTTGAATAACCGATCCTGATAACCCAGATTTTTCTCCCATATCTTTTAAAATTTTAATTACAATTTAAACATAGTTTCTGAAGTATTTGCAAACCATTTTCCAATACATCTAATTCACTTTGACTTAATACTCCAATTCGACTATCTATCTGCTCATTAACACGTTTGTTTATTTTAGTCAATACATTTTCACCTTCTCCTGTTAAAGAAATATAAATTTTTCGCCTATCAATATGATCATTTACACGCTTCACATATTTCATATTTATCAACCTATCTATTAGTAAAGTCATTTGAGGTTTAGTGATATTTAAAACACTCACAAATTCAGTAACATATAAATTTTTATTGCCCTCTAATAATTTTAAAATCATATAGTGTTGTACAGATAAATCCATATTTAAATCTTTTAAAATTGATTTTATAAAAGTATCTTTCATATTCCTACACAGTTTCATCGGAATATCCATTAAAAGGTTTTTTAGCTCTGTATTATCCATAAAAGTTTAATTTATTAACAAAAATAATAGTTACACATATAAATAGTTAAAATAATGAACAAAGATAATAAGAAAACTTTATAAACAATACAAAAACAAAAAAACAGGCTTAAGCACAAAACAAAAAAAGGCTACAAACCTGTTTTTGCAGCCGTTCCACATTATTAATGTGCCCAGAACAAGATTCGAACTTGCACACCCTTGCGAGCACCAGCCCCTCAAGCTGGCGTGTCTACCAATTCCACCATCTGGGCATTAAAGACTGCAAAAATAATATTATTTTTTATATTTTCAATTTATTATTAATATTATCCCCCTAGGATTAACGAATTAAACCTCAATAAAAAACAAATTTCAATCATTTATACTCAATTAAAATCATTTTCTTACTTTTGTATAAAACAAATTTATTATTATGCTATTATCTATAGTTTGGGATATTGACCCTGTAATGTTTTATATTGGAGAGAGAGGAATACGCTGGTATGGTTTTTTACTAGCTATGGGTTTCTTAATAGGATACCTAATTATTTCACGCGTAATGCGTAAGGAAGGGCACAAGCAAGAAAAGATTGACAAACTGGCAATATACATAATAATAGGAGTAGTTATTGGTCTTCGATTAGGTCATTGTTTATTTTACAATCCAGGATTTTATCTTTCTAATCCTATTGAAATACTAAAAGTTTGGGAAGGAGGGCTTGCTAGTCATGGAGGTGCTGCAGGGATTTTACTTGCTGTTTGGATTTTTTCCAAAAAACACAAAATGCATTTCCTTGGCTTATTAGACCGAATAGTTCTTATAATACCGTTTGCCGGAGGTATGGTTAGATTAGGAAATCTTGCAAATTCAGAAATTATTGGAATACCAACCTCACTACCTTGGGGCTTTAAATTTTTACGTAATCGAGAAGATTTACAACCTGCCATTGATGCTGCGACAGGACATTGCGATACCATGGATTTAACTTGCCTTACACAGTTTTGGACAGTGAGGCATCCAACACAACTATATGAAGCAATCTTCTATTTCATAATGTTTATCATCTTCTTTATTGTATTTAAAAAATTTATAAATAAATGGAAAGAAGGAACTTTCTTAGGTTGGTTTGTTTTTGTACTATTCTTATTTAGATATATTATTGAATTTACCAAAGTTGATCAGGTGGAGTTCTCAGGATGGACAGAATCAATTAGAATGGGACAACTACTTTCGATACCATTCATTCTACTAGGATTGTTTCTTATGGGAAGAGGTTATGGATGGTTTAAAAAAGGCAAAAGTAAAAAATTGGAAGACGGGGCTTAAATTAATATCTGATTCGTAAAAAAAGCACTGGTTCACCCAAATTTTATAAATAAATATTAAACAAATAGAAATAAAACAATTATGGAAAATTTCACTTTTTATAATCCTGTAAGAATTCATTTTGGTAAAAATCAATTTGTCAATTTAAAAGATGAATTAAAAAACTATAAAAATATTCTTTTTACTTACGGTAAAGGGAGCATCAAAAAAAATGGTATTTACGATCGTGTTATAGATATGCTTTCGGACAAAAATATAATTGAGTTTGGTGGAATTGGTGCTAATCCCGAGTATGAAACACTAATGAGAGCAGTAGAAATTGGGAAAAACGAGAATATTGATTTTATTCTAGCAGTAGGTGGAGGTTCTGTTATTGATGGTTCAAAATTTATTGCTGCTGCAATAGATTATCAAGGAGACGACCCATGGAACATGCTTTCAAAATACGAAAAATTTGACTCGGCAATAAAAATTGGCACAATTCTTACCCTTCCAGCCACTGGGTCTGAAATGAACGGAGGTGCGGTAATTACAAGAGTATCTTCGAAAGAAAAATTAGCTTTTGGAAGCCATTTATTAATGCCCGTTTTTTCAATTTTAGAACCCGAAGTAATGTACAGTCTTCCTGACAGGCAAATTAGCAATGGAATTATAGATGCTTTTGTCCATACAATTGAGCAATATATTACATATCCTGTTAATGCGGCAGTTCAAGATGCATATTCGGCTGCTCTATTAAAAGTGATAATAAACGAAGGTACAAAAGTACTTGAAAATCGCTTGAATTATGATGCAAATGCGAATTTGATGTGGGCTGCAACTATGGCTCTTAACGGACTTCTTGCAGCAGGAGTCCCAGAAGATTGGAGTACTCACATTATTGGACACGAAATTACCGCACTGTATGGCATTGATCATGCTCAAACACTTGCAATAGTATTACCTGGAGTTTTGTCAGTAATGAAAGAAGAAAAATCTGAAAAACTTTTACACTTTGCACAAAACGTTTGGGATATAAATGTTAATGATAGCAATGTTGCCATAGATATGGCAATATATAAAACAGAAGATTTTTTTCATAGTCTAGGCATAAAAACGAGACTTTCGGATTATGATATTCCTAAGTCTGCAATAAGTAAGATATGTGCTAAGCTTGAAAATAAAAACTTTATAAAACTAGGAGAGAACAAGAACATTAATCCAAAAATTGTTGAAAAAATTTTAATATCGCAAAAATAATTTGTTCCTAATAAAGTTTTTTTCTTAACTTTGGTGTAATTTGTTAAACCAAAAACTTATAACATGAAAAAATTAGCTCTAATCACTATTTTAGCAGCCATAACAGGAATAATTATGGCTCAACAAACGTCTCGTACCCTTACTTGGGACGAAATCGAAAGAGAATACTTAGAATATGTACCAACATCTTACTCTGGGGACAATCCTGCACCCGTTGTATTCTGCCTCCACGGACTTGGCGATACTATGGAAAACTTTAATGGCGCTGGATTCAACTATGTTGCCGACCTAACTGGTTGGATAGTTATTACTCCGCAAGCTTTGATGGCAACTGTTACAGGCCTTGGTGAAATAGGTACAGCCTGGAATTCTGGAGCTGGTGTAGAAAATGCACCAATGCTTGGAAACATTATATTAAATGATACCGTTGATGACTCAGGTTTTTTAATGGCTATTTTAGATTCGTTAGAAAACAACTTTAATATAGATCCCGACTCAGTGTTTTTTACTGGATTTTCAATGGGTGGTTTTATGAGCAACCGTATTGGTGCAGAATATTCTGATAAGATCGCAGCCGTAGCTTCTGTAAGTGGAACAATGGGGAAATTCTTCACCCCTGCTCCCTCTTCAAATATCAACACTATGCACATTCATGGCACTACTGACAGCCAAATCTCTTATGAAAATGCTGGATTTAATACAGGTATGGGAGTTTACTCCGTTGGTATGGGAGCAGAAGAATTAGTCGAATATTGGAGAAATTTTAACAATGTTGACGCATCACCAATAATTAATCTCTTTCCCGATACTCAAGCAGATGGAAAAACATTCGAAAGATACGTATATCAAAATGGAGATAATAATTCTCAAACCGTTTTTATTAAAGTAATTAATGGTGATCACGAATGGTATAGCCTTCCCCAAAACGACATAGGTTATACAAACGAAATTTACAAATTCTTTACTAACACTATGGATTTTAGTGTAAAAACAGAAAGTATAGTAACAAAAACAGAAATGTTAATCTACCCAAACCCTGCTACAAATCAAATAAATGTTTTTACAAACAAAAATGCAGAACTAAGAATATATAATTGCCTAGGAAGCTTATTAAGAGAAGTTAATCTTGAAAAGCAAAACACTATTGATATCAGTAACTTATCTAACGGAATTTACATTTTCCGAATTAATGACGGAAAAAAATCTACTGATAAAAAGATTGTCATAAACAGATAATAAAAATAAAAAATCATATAGTAAGATTTGTGACACAAAGCGAGAGTAACTCAGTGGTAGTCCGCCAAATGGCGGATACCAAGCTGAGGGTCGCGGGTTCGCTCCCCGTTTCCCGCTCAAAATTTAGAGTTGTATCTTTTAAATCAAAGATAAAAATGAATAAAAAAGGTATTAGAATTTAAACACGATACCTATAAAGATAAAAAACTCTTTACAACAGATATAATTTCTTTTTTAGCTAGTTCAAGATCATCATTTACAATAATCACATCAAATTTATTTGCAAACTCCAACTCACATTTTGCTTTAGTAAGTCGTGTTTTTATTGCCTCTTCCTTATCTGTTAATCGTCTAATTAGTCTATTTTCAAGTTCATTTATTGATGGTGGCATCACAAAAATTGCTAATGCCCTATCCTTATAAAACCTTTTTATATTAAGTCCTCCTTTAACGTCAACATCAAAAATTACATTATTGCCCTTTTGAGTAATTCTATCAACTTCGGACTTGAGGCTACCATAATAATGGTCTTTATAAACCTCTTCCCATTCAAGAAATTCGTTATTATTAATTTTAGTTTTAAATTCATCTACAGACAAATAATAATAATCTTTCCCGTGTATTTCGTTTCCTCTTGCCACACGGCTACATGCCGAAACCGAAAACTCTAATTTAAACTCTTTAAAATTCATTAAATGATGCACCAAAGTAGTTTTACCAGCTCCGCTAGGTGCAGAAAATATCAAAATTTTAGGATCCATTTTATTTACAATACGTTTAACAATTGCTCCTTTATCTTTTCAAGTTTATCTTTCATCATTACAACCACTTTTTGCATTTCGGCATGATTAGCTTTGGATCCAAGAGTGTTTATTTCACGACCTATTTCCTGAGAGATAAAGGCTAATATTTTACCAACAGGTTCTTCGCTAATTAGAGTTTCCAAGAAATATTCACAATGTTTTTTCAAACGAACCTTTTCTTCATTAACATCTAGTTTTTCTAAATAATAAATAATTTCTTGCTCCAGGCGATTTTCGTCAATTTTATTACCTTGCCCAAATTCTTCTAATACGAGTCCAAATTTTTCGCGGACTACAGTTATTCTTTCCTCCTCAAATTTAGGTATATCTTTAAGCAATGACAAAATTGATTTAATATTAGTAGAGATATCATTTTCGAGTTCTGTACCTTCTGCAATTCTATAATGTTTACAAGCCTCTATTGCATTTTTTATAGTTTGTAAAACAAAGCCCCACTCCTCATCCGACAAATCTTCCGATTTATTTTGCATTACATCAGGCATTTTAATAATCCCCGAAAGAACATCATTACCCATTGGAATCGAATTTTTATCACAAATATCTTTTAGTTGCGAATAATAATTAACAACTGCATTCTCATTTATTTGAGTATTATTTTCAGTTCCATTCAGCTCCACAAACATACAAAAGTCAATTTTCCCTCTTCTGAGTTGTCCCGATAGAAGCTTTCTAATTTCTAGTTCTTTTTCCTTGTAATAACTGGGTATTCTGGTATTTATATCACTAGTTTTAGAGTTTAATGTTTTAACATCAATGCTAATCTTTTTATTTTTGTACTCCAATACTTCACGACCAAAACCTGTCATAGAGATAATCATAAGCTTGCTTTTAAAAATTTATGCAAATATAATAAAACCTATAACAAACACTAGCCGAAAGTCTAATCCATTTTACTTTAACAGGCACTATATAATTTTTGCTTAATCCAGATTTTTGGATATTATTATTTTATGGGAGATAGCTAGACAATTATTTTTTTTGCTTATAGGCAAAAAAACGCAGAATTTATTACAGTTTTACTTTATAATCAACCAATTTTAGATATTTTTTGGAGCATTGCAACATCTATAATTTTAATTCTTCGTCCTTCAAGACTAATAACACCTTCTTGTGCAAATGTTGATAAGGTACGGATAGCATTACTTGTAGTCATATTACTAAGGCTTGCAATATCTTCTCTTGACAATAAAGCTTTAATAGTAAATCCATCATCAAAATAACCATAAGTTTCGATTAAAAACAAAAGCGACTCTGCAAGGCGTCCTCTGATATGCTTTTGCGTAAGACTAACTGTACGCATATTAGACACCCCCAACTCAGTTGCAAGTGATTTAAGAATAGCAAATGTCAGATTTGGATCATTTTTCATAACAGAAAACAGGGCATTTTTTTCAATTGTACACGCAATTGATGCTTCGATTGAAACTGCAGAAGCATGATAATTTTGTCCAGCAAAAAGTGCTCTATAACCAATAAAACCACCAGGTCTTGACAATCTAACAATCTGATCTCGACCTCCTGCACCCTCCTTAAAGATTTTAACTTTACCATCAGATAAACATATTAATCCTGCTGGTTTTGTATTTTCTAAGAAAACTAACTCATTTTTCTTATAAGAGCGGCACTCAGTATTTTTTAATAAATACTCTTTATCCTCTTTTGAAATAGTGTAAAAAACAGACTCTGGTGAGTTAAATAATAAGTCTTTGGAACTTTCTTCTGTCTTCATTATGATATATTTTTGTTGCAAATTTAGAATTTTTATGTTTTATAACAAACTATTTTCTTAAAATAAATAAAAATGTTGCAATTATTTTAAAAATATTTAACAACAAAAAGTCAGATAACATATTTAATCATTAAACCAGTTACAGTACTATCATTTTTTATTACCTTGCCAAAATAAATTAAATAAGTTGAAACGTTTAAAAATCATAAAGTACCTAAACCTCAATAAATTGATAAACTTTATTCATTTATCATGCTATTATCGTAAAATAAAAAGAAAATCCTGTGACCAACACAAAACATCGAAAACAGATAAGATTCTACCTCCACCCTCATTTATATCATTCGAGCCAACAAACTATTGCAATCTCAAGTGTCCTGCCTGCCCCTCGGGTACAGGACTACTAACAAGGGCTAAAGGTTTTGCTGATTTGGAACTATTTAAAAAAATAATTAAAGAAAATAAAAACCATCTAATCAACATCATACTTCACTTTCAGGGAGAACCATTGCTACATGAGCAAATAGGCGAAATGATAAGTTTTGCAAGAACACATAAAATATATACTGAGTTTTCGACAAACGGACATACTATACTCAATAATATTAACATGATAAAAAGAGCTAAACCTGATAAAATTATTGTATCTCTCGATGGGCTAAAACAAGAAACATATAATAAATATAGAATTAATGGCGATATCGAGAAAGTGTATAAAGGACTTGAAGTATTATCAAAACTTAATAAAAAAGAACGTCCATATATTGAACTGCAATTTATTGTTTTTAGGCATAACGAACATGAAATAAAACAATTACATAAGTTAAAAAGCAAATATAAAATAAATAAGATTAGTTTAAAAACAGCTCAAATATACTCTAAAGATCAAATTGCTTTGCTTCCAAAAACTTATAAATATTCCAGATATATTGTGAGTGGAGATAAATTTAAAATAAAATCTAAACTACCTAATTCATGCAAACGCATTATTTTTGGCTCCGTCATTACTTGGGACGGGAAACTTGTACCATGCTGCTTTGATAAAGATGCGAATTTTGTTATGGGCGATGTGAAGGAAAAGTCTATAAATAATCTTCGTAACGGAAATAATTATCGAAATTTTATAAGCAAAGTATTTTCGCAACGAAATAAGATAGAGATGTGTAACAATTGTACCGAAGGAATAAAAATATAATATTAAACTAAAAACTAAATTTAAAAAATTGGAAAGCGTTTATCTTGGCATAGGAGGGAATTTAGGCAATAGATTAGAAAATATCAGATTGGCGATTAATCTTGTTACAAAAAACATTGCAAAACCTAATATAGTATCATCTATTTATTTATCAGAACCTTGGGGTTTTCAACATGCTAAATATTTTACAAATGCTGTTATAAGGTTATATTCAGACCAAAAACCTAAGGATATTCTAAAAACAATACAGTCGATCGAAATAGAGATGAAAAGAACCAGAACATCTACTGGTTATCAAGGCAGAACAATGGATATTGACATTTTATATTATGGCAACAAACAAATAAAGAGCGAAAATCTTGAAATCCCGCATCCAAAAATAAAAGATAGATTATTTGTACTATTACCATTAAAAGAAATTGCTCCAAATTTTCTGGATCCAATCTCTGGTAAACATATTGACACCCTTATTTTAGAATGCAAGGATCAAAGTAAAATCAAAAAAATACATTATGGAACATAAAATATTTATGAAAATGGCCCTATTAGAGGCTCAAAAAGCAGCTGATGCAGGCGAAATTCCAGTAGGAGCTATTATTATTTGTAAGAACAAACTTATTGCACGAGCACATAATCAAACTGAAATGCTAAACGATGTTACAGCACATGCCGAAATACTTGCAATTACAGCTGCAGCAAATAATTTAGGAGCTAAGTATTTAACCGATTGTACAATATACGTAACATTAGAGCCATGCGTAATGTGTGCAGGAGCATTAGCCTGGGCACAGATTTCAAATATTGTTTATGGGGCAAGTGATAATCAGAAAGGGTATTCGTGTTTTAACGAAAAAATTCTAAATCCCAAAACAAATATAATCAAAGGAGTTATGGCAAAAGAATGCTCCTCAATAATAAAAGATTTTTTTGAAGACAAAAGATAAAAGCATTTTGAACAAGAGTTCAGGTTACACACCCCCAATTCTACCAAAACGACTTGTATATCCAGAACAACTGCATTCAAACATCTCTATGCCAAGCTTTTACAGCATTCCGCAACATTACTTTCAGTAAGTGCTAAGCAATAGTCCACTAAAAGGAGTACTTATTTTTAAATTACCCTCCAAAATCGTCAAAGGCAATCATTTCTTCGGGTACCCCTAGATTATCTAACATTTCGAAAACCGCATCATTCATCATAGGAGGTCCACATAGATAATATTCTATTTCTTCTGGCTCCTCGTTTTTTACTAAGTAATTATCATAAATTACTTGATGTATAAATCCTGTATATCCGTCCCAATTATCTTCTTCTTTTGGTTCAGACAGAGCAATATGGAAAGTAAAGTTTGGAAATTCTTTTTCAATTTTTCTAAACTCATCTTCGTAAAACACTTCACGCTTCGATCTTGCACCGTACCAAAAGGTGGCTTTCCGACCAGTTTTTATCGTTTCAAATAAGTCAAAGATATGCGATCGCATAGGGGCCATTCCAGCACCACCACCGATAAACATCATTTCTCTCTCGGTTTGCTTAATATGGAACTCTCCATACGGGCCCGAAATCATAACTTTATCGCCAGGGTTTCGAGAGAAAATATAAGAAGAGCAGACTCCAGGATTTACTTTCATAAATGATTTTGTTTTTCTATCCCAAGGAGGCGTTGCAATTCTAATATTTAACATTACGATATTTCCTTCGGCAGGATGATTAGCCATTGAGTATGCACGAAAAGTTTCCTCATCATTTTTCATATTAAGGCTCCACAAGTTTAGGTCATCCCAATCGCCCCGGAATTCCTCTTCGACTTCAATATCTTTAGAATAATCAATATTTATCTTTGGGACATCAATTTGTATGTAGCCACCTGATTTAAAATTAAGTTTTTCTCCTTCTGGCAACCTAACAACAAATTCTTTAATAAATGTAGCAACGTTTCTATTTGAAATAACCTCGCATTCCCATTTTTTGACTCCAATAACTTCTGGCGGGAGTTCAATTTTCATATCGTTTCTCACTTTTACCTGACAAGCCAGTCTCCAGTAATTTTGTTGTTCTTTTCGAGTAAAAAAGCCTGTTTCGGTTGGTAAAATCACACCTCCCCCCTCAACAATACGACATTTGCACATACCACAAGTACCACCACCTCCACAAGCAGAGGGGACAAATATTTTTTGTTCGCTAAGTGCTTGCAAAAGTGTTGTTCCAGGTTCGACAACCAAAGGCTCCTTATCATTTATACTAATCTTAATATCACCTTGTGGGGTAAGCTTTTTCTTAGCAAATAATAGCATCATTACTAAAGCAATTATTATAATAAGAAAAACAACAATTGCAGAAATTATTATTAAAGTTTGTGTTGACAAAAATATCATAATTTAAATTTTACAAATTAATACCCATAAAACCCATGAATGCAAGTCCCATAAGTCCTGTAATAATAAACGTAATACCTAATCCTTTTAATGGTTTTGGCACATTAGAATATTTAATTTTTTCACGAATAGCAGCAATACCTACTATAGCTAATAACCAGCCTATACCAGAACCAAACCCAAAAACAGTAGCTTCAGCAATATTTACATATTCTCTTTCAGCCATAAATAAGGATCCACCAAGAATAGCACAATTTACAGCTATCAATGGCAAGAAGATACCCAAAGAAGAGTATAAAGCAGGTGAATACTTTTCAATAATCATTTCTACTAATTGTACCATAGCAGCAATAATTGCAATAAAAAGTATAAATGACAAGAACGAAAGATCCACATTTGCAAAGTCATCAGATATCCACGATAGTGCTCCTAATTTAAGCACATAATTCTCTAATAAATAATTTATTGGCAGTGTAATAGTTAAAACAAAAACTACAGCAAGTCCTAGTCCAAAAGAAGTTTTAACAGTTTTAGAAACAGCAAGATACGAGCACATGCCTAAAAAGTAGGCAAAGACCATGTTTTCGACAAAAACAGCTTTTATAAAAATATTAATTAAATTTTCCATAATTTTACTCCTCTATTAGTTCACGATTTCGACTGCGTTGCACCCAAATAATTATACCAACCACAATAAGAGCCATTGGTGGCAATATCATTAATCCATTATTAGCATATCCTAATTGATAAAGTTTTTCGGGTATTACCTGTATCTCCCAAATTGTTCCACTACCAAACAACTCTCTAAAAAAGGCGACAATAACCAGTATTGCTCCATACCCTACTCCATTTCCTATTCCGTCTAAAAAGGCCCGTCCAGGAGTATTTGCTAAGGCAAAAGCCTCAAGTCGTCCCATAATAATACAATTTGTAATTATTAGCCCCACAAAAACCGAGAGTTGTTTACTAACATCAAACACAAAAGCTTTTAAGAACTGATCAACAATAATAACCAATGCTGCAACTACAACCAATTGCACAATAATTCTTATTCTTTTAGGAATAGTATTTCTCAACAAAGAAATAACAACATTTGACACTGCCATAACAAAAACAACACTTAAGGACATTACCACAGCAGGCTCTAATTTTACCGTAACTGCCAAAGCAGAGCAAATACCTAAAACCTGTACAGTTATGGGGTTGTTTTTATTTATTGGATCTGTTAATAATTTTAAATTCTTTTTAGAAAACATAAGGCATTATTTTTTATTATTTTCAATAAATTTTAAATAAGCACTCAAACAAGTTTTAAGCATATCTCTTAAGCCATTTGATGTAATAGTTCCTCCTGATACAGCATCAACAGCATGGTTATTATCAGAGGCATCGGTTTTTATAAGATCTATAGAAACAAAATTTCCATTTTCATCAAAAATAGATTTGTCAATAAAGTCTTTTTGGAATTCAGAGGTAGATATCTCTGCTCCCAATCCAGGAGTTTCAGATTTATGGTCGAAATAAACACCAAAAACATGATTTAAATCTTCATAAAACGAGATATATCCCCAAATTGGGCCCCACAATCCTTTACCATATAAAGGGAATATATATTTTACATCTCCATCTTGCGTTTTTGCCACATAAACTGGCCATTGCTGCTCTGAGGGCGGTTTTCGCAACTCATCTTTAAGATTAATCTTAAACGCATCAATATTTTCCAATTTATCGCCTTCAACATTTATAGCAAAAACATCCACAATAATTTCCTTGTACAAAGTTTCGACATTACTAGTATTACTTTCAACATTAAAAGCAGCTAAAATATTCTTCTTTTTTTCGAGCTCTACATTTTTCTTTTGACGCGGTTGCAAACTTACGGCAACAAAAGTTAAAATTGTAGCAACCACAATTACCATTATAATTGCATATATAAATGTATATTTATTACTATTCCTATCCATAATATTAAGATTTAACTGATGAGACAGAACGTTTTAATCTTTTTTTAATATTTTGTTGCACTACTAGATGGTCAATTAAAGGAGCAAATACATTCATCAACAAAATAGCAAGCATCATGCCTTCGGGATACGCAGGATTTAACACCCTTATAAGTATTGCCAAGAAACCAATAAGAAATCCATATATATATTTTCCTTTGTTTGTTTGGGCACCAGTAACCGGATCGGTTGCCATAAATACCATTCCAAAAGCAAATCCCCCTAACATAAGTTGCTCAAACCAAGCCACTTCCATTGCTGGGTTCACAGCAAATATATTTAACAAAAGCCCCATAACAACCCCTCCAACAAGAGTTGATAACATAATTCGCCAACTGCCTAAACCAGCAATAAGTAAAATTATAGCACCTAATGCTATAGCTATTATAGAGGTTTCACCAACTGAGCCAGGAATTGTTCCAATCAACATCTCTAGATAACTTACTTTCTCTCCAAATCCATTAATAAACTCCGATGCACCAGCAGCAGATTGTGCAAGAAAAGTAGCACCAGAATATCCGTCTATAATTCCTTCACCACTCATCATACCACTAACCCAAATTTTATCTCCAGACATCCACGAAGGATAAGCAAAAAACAGAAATGCACGTGCAGTAAGAGCAGGATTAAGGATATTCATACCAGACCCTCCAAAAACCTCTTTACCAATTACTACGGCAAATGCTGTTGCAATTGCAAGCATCCATAAAGGTACATCGGCAGGCACTATCAAAGGGATAAGTATTCCTGTTACAAGAAAACCCTCACTAATTTCGTGTCCTCTAAATTGGGCAAAAGCAAACTCAATTCCTAGTCCAACAATATAAGTAACTGCAATAAGCGGAATTACTTTAATAAGACCATAACCTATCATAGGCCAAAACTCTTGAGTCTGTCCTGTTGCAATAAAATGCTGGAGACCAGTATTGTAGATCCCAAATAATAAGGCTGGCATTAAAGCTGCGACAACAATTATCATTGTTCGTTTCATGTCGATTGCATCTCGAATATGAGTACCTTTTTTAGTAACATGATTAGGCACAAACAAAAATGTCTCAAAACCATCAAAAACCGAATGCAAAAAATAAAATCTCCCTCCCTCTTCAAAATGAGGTTTAATTTTATCAACTCTTTTTCTTAGAAACTTCATAACAATATTTTTAAGACATTTCTTTCATCATCAAATTAAGACCAGTTCGCACAATTTCCTGCACATCCATTTTTGAGGTACAAGCAAATTCGCATAATGCAAAATCCTCATCAATTATTTCATAAATTCCCATTTGCTCCATTTTATCAATATCTTCGGCAAGAATAGCTTTAATAAGTAATTGCGGATACACATCAATTGGACAAACAGATTCATATTGTCCCGTAACAACATAAGCTCGTTTACCCCCATGTAAATTTGTATCAGGGGCAAATTTTTTACGAGGGAATAATTTTGACATAAATGTATTTGATAAACTTAATTTATCAAAACCAGGCAAAACCCATCCAAATAATTCGTATTTATTACCCTCTGGAATAACAGTAACTAAATTATCAAAAAAACTCAAAAATCTACTTTGAGATATATTAGTTCCAGTAAGGACATTTCCAGAAATCACCCTAAATTCCTTATCATCATTTAATTTAGACTTTAAAAATTGTGTTAAATCTGCCCCAGCTATAGTTTTAAAATATGCAGGTTCGCTAACCTCTGACCCAGCAAGAGCAACAATTCTTTCTGGATTATAAATTCCAGTTTCTAGAAAACCACCAATAATTGGCAAGTCGGTTGCGTTAAGAGTCCAAACAATTTCTCCCTTATTTATAGGTTTTATTTTATTAATCTGCACTCCATGTAAACCAGCAGGATGCGGACCATTAAAGTAATTGATTTTATAATTTTCTTTATTATCAATTAAATCTACAAGTTTTGAGTTTTTGCTAAAACTAAGATATAGGTCTCCGTCAGTTAGGAATTTAAGTGTTTTTAGAGCTAAATTTATTTTCTCTTTATCAGACCTAAGAATAAACTCAAAATCTGGGGCTAACGGAGCTGAGTCAAACATCGAAATAAAAATATCTCGAGGTTTAATATCGGGATTGGCAACTATTCCATAAGGTCTTTGTTTAATATACGGCCAAATGCCTGCTTTTAGAAACAATTTTTTAATTGCGTCCTCATTCATTAAATCATCTTGAGATATATTATGCTTGATTTTTTCAATTTCATCAGATTTTTCAATAATAATTTCGAGCATTTTACGCTTTTCTCCTCTTACTACTTTTTTTATAACCCCATTAACAGGGGCAACAAAAACAATATCTGGGCGATATTTATCAAAAAACACGCACTCTCCTTGTTTTACTTTTCCTCCTTCTTTACAACTTAATTTTGGGACTAATCCAAAAAAATCAATAGGTTTTAAAGCAAAAAGTTCGGGTCTATTATCAGCGACTAACTGGTTTTTAGCTTTACCCTTAAGCTCTATATCTGCCCCCTTTCGGATACGAAATACTTTATCCATTGAACAATATTTAATTAAACTATATCTTTAAACATTTAAAGATATTTAATGTTTCAAAAATAACAAAAAAATTATTATATTTTTATAAAAACAAAAAAGCTAACAGAGTTTATACCAACTACAAACAAAAAAACGGGTGCATAACACACCCGTAATATTGTTAAGTTCCTGGCACTGGAGGTGGTGGAGGAATTGGGGGCGGTGCAGCCGCAAACACTTGTGTCATTTCAGGCACTTGCCCAGCTGCAGTCCAATTGGGCATTCCGTCTCTCCAAATAAGGCTCTCTTTTGATAATGATCCCTTAGCAGCCATTTGTTTTAATGTATTTAAATCATAAGGTCCAGCTTGTTGTCCATTTACTACAACAAAAAAAGTTAAAGCTGGCGGCATTGGTGGCGGGGTTCCACCTCCTTGTTGTTGCTGCTGCGGTTGGTTACTTTGATTCATATTGGTCATCATGGTATTTGCCATAGCAAGTCCCATTCCCATACCCATTCCTTCGGAAGCTCCGCCTCCACCAGGGTTGGTAGCAGCAGCCTCCATTGCATTAGCGGCTTGAAATTGAGTATATTGTCCCATATTTCCAATAATCCCCATACTAGAGCGTTTATCGAGGGCTTCCTCAACATTTGGTGGAAGTGAAATATTAGAGACTAAGAATTTAGTCATTTCTAAACCATACGTCTTGTATTCCTCCATTATTATTTTACCAATCAATTCGGAAAACTCATTATAATTAGCTGCCATATCTAGCACAGGTATTTTAGCTTCAGCCACAGCATCAGTAAAACGAGTTACAATAATAGTTCTCAATTGATTAGTAATTTGTTCAGTTGTAAAGCTTCCATCTGTACCAACGATATCGCGTATAAAACTTGCAGCATCAGTTACTCTAAATTCATAATTACCAAAAGCTCTAATTCTAATAGGTCCAAATTCGGCATCTCTTAACATTACCGGATTAGGTGTTCCCCATTTATTATCGAGAAACTTTTTGGTATTTACAAAATACACCTCGGCTTTAAAAGGGCTATTAAATCCATACTTCCAACCTTTAAGAGTTGACAATATTGGCATATTCTCAGTTGTTAATGTGTACATACCTGGCGAATACACATCAGCAATTTGTCCTTCGTTAATAAAGACAGCCACCTGTGATTCTCTAACTGTTAGCTTAGCACCCATTTTAATTTCGTTCTGATATCTTTCAAAACGATGAACTATGATATCATTACTGGGGTCTAACCACTCAATAATATCAATAAATTCCTTTCTTAGTTTGTTTATAATTCCCATATTTTAAGTGTTTAATATTTTATTTAATTCAGTAATATGATTATTTAAGGATATAAAAATACAATTAATTTTAGTCTTATAATCGAATGTCGAAGAATTATTTTGAGCTTCTTGCTCAACACTTTCAATTTCGGCTTTTAATTTATCAAATCCTAGAGTAGCAACGGATGTTTTAAGTTTATGTAATAGAAAAGCTATTAGATTATAATTACTATCCACTATCGCATCTACAAGTTCGCCTAATTTTGTTTGCAGCGATTTTTTTAATATTTGGAGTAAATCTTGAGCTAATTGCTTATCATCTGCGGTTCTTTCTTTGAGAGCCTTAATATTAATATGAGTTTCTATCATAACAAAAAAAATAGTACCTGTAAAGATACTATTTTTTTATAATATAACGTATTATCCAAGAAAATAATCTAGTATTATCTTCTTAATAGTCTTCTATTAACAAACTCAAGAAAAACATCTCTATAAGAGCGTCCAATAGGCACTCTATTTTCTTTGATGTTTACAAAATTACCATCAATATCAGCGATATGAGTAACGTTTATAATAAACGATTTGCTAACTCTAAAGAAAATCTCTTCGGGTAATTTGTTATGAATAGTTTTAACATTCATAGCAGTCATATATTTACCATGAGTAGCATGAACAATTACATAATCTTTAAGACCTTCGATAAACAACAACTCATCAAATCTAATTTTCACATATTTTCGTTCAGATTTAATAAATATAAAATCGTCTTCGATAGCCTCGAAAAGCGACACGTTTTCGGACAATTTAATAAACTCTTCAGCTTTTGCGACTGCTTTAATAAATCTATCAAGTTTTACAGGTTTAACAAGATAATCTACAACATCAAGTTCATAAGCTTCCACAGCATATTGTGGATATGCAGTTGTAAGGATTACCATAGGTGGATTACTCAAGCTTCTAAGGAACTCGAGACCTGAAACACCAGGCATTTCAATATCCAAAAACATAATATCTACATCATTTTTTTGAATAAATTCATTAGCAGAGGTGGCCTCTTCGAACTCTCCAACCAACTTAAGGTTTGATAATTCGCTAATATTCATTTTCATTCCTTCACGTGCTAAAGGTTCATCATCTACAATTATACATTTCATCATTTTAATTCAATTTTTAATTTAACATAGTAATAAGTATCTTTATCTTCGATTATTAGTTTGTAATTACCTTTATATAATAATTCTAATCTTCTCTCAATATTTACCAGTCCTATTCCACCTTGTTTTTTTCCTACTATTGGCTTTGTAGCACTTTTCGCGTTTTTCACTGCAAAGATAACACTTTTTTCTACAATATGGACATATATGTGAATAAAACTATCTTCATTATTCGATTTTACTCCATGTTTAAAAGCATTTTCAATAAATGGTATAAACATAAAGGGATATATCATTAAACCTTTAAAACTACCACTTTGTTCAAAATTTATATCTATTTTGGCAATCCTCATTTCCTGCAACTCTACATAATTACGTAAATATTCAACTTCTGACTTTAACATTACTTTGTCCTCTGAGCATTCGTAAAGTTGATATCGAAGTAAATCTGATAGTTTCAAAATCATGTCGGAAGACTTTTTTGGGTCTATCCTAGTTTGAATATAAATATTATTTAAGATATTAAATAAAAAGTGCGGGTTCATTTGAGTTTTCAAAAAATCGAGTTCTGCGATTGTTTTGGCCTGATTAAGATCGTACATTTGGATCTCTTTTTGCTGGTTAATCATAAATATTTTTATTCCTATTGCTATCACAATAAAGACTAAAGAAACTTGAATACTATGTAACTGCCTATGTAAACAAATGTCAAACGCTAATCCTCCTTTTGCAAAAACAAAATTTTGCAACACAAAATTAATTGCAAAATTACACAATATCACTAAACCAAGCAATACAAAAAACCTATTCAACTGATACTTTTCTTGAACAAATTTTGGAATTAAAACCAATAAAATAACATAAATACTAACAAAATCGATTACAATAGTCAAGAGATAAGAATAAATATTTTTTAGGCTATTACCAAAATACAAGACAATTCCACTAAACAAAATATAAGCCAGCCAAAACATCAGATGATTTAAAAATCTATATTTTGTACTAAGCAAAAATTTATTATTTAATATAGTATTCAATCCATTTTGTTATTAAAATTAACACAAAAGTACGAAAATAATAAATACAATAACAAAACTCATTAAGTTTTTTTATGAACATCTGCTATAAATTGTGAAAATCACATAACTATCAAAAAGCTTTGATGCTTTAACTAGTGTCCGCAAGAAAACTAACTAGGAGTTCCTTAGCTTTTATCAGATAGCCTAAGCTAAAAAATCAGATAAAATTTACCCCTAATTTTAATTCTGAGCCCACAGGGAATTTCAATTTTTTGTAATTATCATTTTCGGATAAAATAATAACACTTGATCCCATTTCAAAAAAGCCTAACTCCTGACCTTTCTTAATCACTTGAGGTGTGTCGTAAGAAATATGGTTATAGACCGCTTTTTTAATATTAGAAGCTGCCTTATCCTCAAAACTTAATTTTATTTTCCCTACCACAAATGCACCAATAAAAATAAAGGTAAATTTCCCGTATTCCGAATCCCCATATAACACAATTCGTTCGTTTCTGCAATACAGTTCTTCTGTTTTAAGAACAATACTTTCTCTAACAGATCTAAGATTACCAGGTATATAGCAAACATCAGTAATTTCCATATCAAAAGGAGCATGTACTCTATGATAATGAGCTGGAGATAAATAAAACACAACAAACGATTCTAATTTATTGTATTGTTTTTTCAACAATTCTGCAACGGAGAAAAACTTGTGTTTAACATATATGCGTCTATCTTTATCAATAATACCATGGTCATATATTAGACCATCAACAGGAGACACAATTCCAGTTTCTATTTTACGCAAGTCTGGTTTTACTAATCGAGTAAAGAATGCATTAAAAGTTTTATAGCCAGTTTGTGGGATTTTAAATTCATTAAGATTTATATTATAAAACTTTGAATATAACTTAATATACAATTTAACAAGAATTGCAGGTTTAGAATAATTTGCTATTCTACCTACAAATCGAGAAACTGTATTACGGTAACTCCTTCTGTCATATTCATTTTTGCCCATTAGACCTACTTATTATTATAAAAATTCATAGTTCGTTCTATTCCAATACAAGAGAACTGTAATATTGCCTCAGATGCAACTTTAATCCTAGTATTTAGGTTTTCTTTTTCGTGTTCTGACCACTCTCCTAACACATAATTTGTTTGCCCTCCCTGATAAAATTCATTTCCAATTCCGAATCTAAGTCTGTTATAATTTGAATTTCCAATTACCTCTTGTATATTTTGCAAGCCATTATGTCCACCGCTACCTCCCTTAGTTTTTATTCTTATTGTTCCAAATGGCAGTGCGATATCATCAACAACTATAAGCATTTTTTCGACTGAAATTTTCTCTTTTTGGAGA
>JAQUBO010000138.1 GCA_028686735.1 Bacteroidales bacterium | reverse complement strand
TTGGCTTTTGCGATAAAATTTAAAAACAAAATAAAAAAATCTGGCTCAGTGGGAACTCTTACGAAGGAATCGCTATTCCTTTTTCGCACTCCACATAGCCGCAACCGTTACAGGCAAGTGCAAAGCGCCCACAAAACAAAAATCATATTATAAACATTTATAAACACTAACCTTAATAAACCTATTTTATCATGCTAAAAAAACTTATTCTTTTAATTGCACAACTGCTAATAATAATTATAACATTAGCTCAAGCACCCATTTCTGGTCAAAATATTTTACCTCAGGTTGGTGATGAAATCACTATGACTTATTTAGATACAGCTGGTATAAATATCGAAGGTGCTGGACCAAATGACCAAAAAATTTGGGACTTTTCTGAGGCTAATTTATTAAGTTCTATTTCTCCAACTACAACATTTTATTCTGACCCAGTTGGCTCAGCATATGAACTGGAAAATCCTCAATCGAATCTATTACTTACATTCAGTGATACACCAGATACTATATATGCCAGTGTAACATCAACTTCATTCTCGACTAAAAGCAATTATGACACAATGTTTTTCATAAATTATGGTAATGACTCACTTCTATATTATTCATTTCCATTGTCTCTTGACAACACTTATTCGTGTAATTACTCTGGTAATGGCACTATATACATGGGCAACTATGAAATACAAATATATGATGGTTTGCTTGAATCTCAAGTAGATAGTTATGGCACACTTTTAACTCCAGATGGTACTTCATATGAAAGTGTTTATAGAGTAAAAACAAATTACACATACTCTTCTTCAATAATTATTTTAGGGCAAGAAAATATTCAACCAACGGCTACTGGAGAAATATACAACTGGTTTCACGAAGATTTTACATGTCCAATTATAACTTACCAATTAAATAATGGAAGTTCATCAGATTCTGTTCAATTCTCTTTTCAAAACCTCAACCCTCTTAATATTAACAACAATAACTCATCATTCTCAACTTTTTTAGAATTTGAAATTTTCCCAAATCCCGTACAAGACTTTTTGGAACTATGTAATATTCCAGACAATACTATTATCAAAATTTATGACATTCAAGGCAATCTAGTAAAGTACAGTCTTTGTAATGATGACAAAATATTTGTTGGTGATATTAAACCTGGTGAATATCTTATTCATGCTAAAAGATATGACACAACAATAGGAGTTAAAAAATTTATTAAAAATTAGAAATCATAAACACCAGCCTGTAACAACACCTATATGTAATGCGAAAAGCGGCTGTAACCGTTCGTGAGTCACGCTTCCGTTCACCGCCAAATTTTTTGATTTGGCTTTTACGATAAAATTTAAAAACAAAATTCAAAAAATCTGGCTCAGTGGGTACTCTTACGAAGGAATCGCTATTCCTTTTTCGCACTCCACATAGCCGCAACCGTTAGGCACAAGGCTGACGGAACGAAACGAAGTGCATGAATTGAGGAGATTTTTTGTTTTGCCAACGCTCTTTAAAAATAGATTGATTGCCAACGCACAAAGCAAGAGTGTTCCAGCCCTTCCCTGAAAGCATCGCTTCGCTTCCTCACACTTGCTTTTTTGCTAGCGCACACACTTCGTAGATGAGAAAGTGCTAAATTGAAAGAATTTTAATAAGTATTAATGTATGATTGAGTCAATAGAAGAAGGTAGAAAAGAAGACGGTAATCGTTCAATTGCCGATAAAATATTAAATAGGCTTCATGACCTAGAGAAAATTGTTGAAACTAATTATGGACGTTGGGCATGGGAGCTGTTGCAAAATGCAAAAGATAGTGTAGCAATTGAAGATGGAAGAAAAGTGTCTGTAAAACTTGAATTATCTTCTGGAAGTATAACATTTAAACACAACGGTAGACGTTTCACGGAAAAGGATGTAAGAGGAATAATAAATCAGATATCTTCTAAAGAAATTGAAGATGATGAAGAAAACAAAACTACAGGCAAATTTGGAACAGGATTTTTAACTACACACATCTTATCAAAAGTTATAGAAATTAAAGGTATTCTTGAGACCGTTGACAATAAGTTTTACAAATTTGAATTTCCATTGGATAGAGAAGGAAAAACAACGAAACAGTTGATTCCTAAAATAGAAAACGCATGGGCTAGTTTTCATGACTCAGCTACGGAAATTTCAGAAGATTATAATAAGAATAGATTTAACACAAGCTTTAGTTACAAACTAGACTCAGACTTCCAGCAGGAGATTGCAGAAAAAGGAATTGAAGAGTTCTCAAAGCTTATTCCATACGTATTGACTTTTATTCCTATTATCGAGAAAGTTAGAATAGTTGATAACATTAAGAATCAAAATATTCAATATAAAACTTCACAGCATTCTGATTTTTTGGCACCAATCACATGTATTGAAAGAAAAGTAGATGATGAAATTGATAATATTTATATTTTAAACGCAAGCAATGATAGAGTTTCTATTGCAACTGAGATAGAAAAAGTTGAAAATGGTTATGAGATAAAAGACATTTCTAAAATACCGAAATTGTTTTGTGACTTTCCATTAATAGGTTCAGAGAATTTCAATTTTCCAACGGTAATTAATAGTTTTTTCTTTAACCCTTTGACAGAAAGGGATGGTATTTGGCTTAAAGGGGATAGTGATAGTGAAGTAGTTGAAAATAAGGAGCTAATTGAAGGTGCATTAGAGTTATACGAGGAATTACTTAATGAAATTTCAAATAGTAACTTCTTCAATTTTTTTAATATTACAAATACAAAATTACCATCTGTAAGCGAAAAATATTTTGATACTGATTGGTATAAAACCCAACTTCAAAAACCTTTACGTTCTTTTATTAAGCAAGCTAAAATTGTTGAAATGGAAGGGAATGGTGATGCAAAGAATGCAATAGGTGAACTTTGGTTTCCAGCCAGTACATTTTCCAAAGAAATACAAGACAAAATATGGAAATATAATTTTGACCTTTTCCCTGAATCTGTTTGCAAAAGAGACCACTTTTATAAATGGAATAAAGTGTCTTGGAATGGTTGGCAAGAACTTGATTATGAACAATTAGTTAATGATTTAGAAGAATTAAAAAATATTGATAAGCTATCTGAGAATCTTGGTAAGGATGAATTAAATACATTTAATTGGTACAATTCCTTATGCTCATTTCTATTAGAAGATGATGCAAATCTAGGATTATTTGAAAGAAAAGCGATTATTCCAAATCAAAATAGAAATTTCAAAAAGAAAAATGAAATCTACATTGACGAAATTAAGGACAACGAACTTGTAGATATTTTAGAGTTACTTGGTGAAGATTGGAAAGAAGTATTAATATACGATTATGTTTCGTTTGGTAGATATCATGTTAAGAAGAAGAGTGATATCGCCACCGCCATAACTGAAAAGTTAAAGAAACCTTCTTATAAGGATGAGGATTTTATTGAAGCAATAAGCTTATTATCTGAATGGTTCGAAAATAATACTAAGGAATCTAAGGAGCTTTTTACTGAGTTATATCGGAGAAGAGCAGAACTGTTCATGAATACAATCGAGGATAAAGAAAGCCTTTACAAAGTAATGAGAAGTAAAACCAATCTTTCTAAATTATCAGAAGTAGCACAAGCACTTGAAAATAATCCTGAACTCATGGCTGATGTGAAAAAGAGTCGTGAAATTGATAGTCTTCTCTCAGAACTTAAATTAGAAAACATCTCTGAACTAAGAAAGTTATTAGTTTCATCTAAAGCAATCGAAATAAGTAATTCAAAAACTGAGATAACTCCTGACATACTTGTCAGTTTAGGGGTGACCTCAATTGATGAGTTAGAAGAAGCATTACAGGACAAGGATTTATCTGCGATTTTTAAACACACATCAACACCAAATGTAGATATGTTTTTAAAAGCTCAAAAGCTTATTTCAAGGGCAAAATCTAATATAATAAAACATTTAAAGACACTATCTCAATATGACTGTACAGAAATTGAAGAACTTGCAACAACAGTAATTGGTGGTGTAAAAAAGGATGGATTGGAAATTCATATTGTCATAAGGCCATCAGATAATGGAGAAGTAATTGTTTATTATAGCTCCGAAAAAGATACTTTAGATTATGAAAACGCTGAACTATGGATTGACAATGGTATTGATACTCCTAGACATTTAACTTTAGGGAAAATTCTAAAAACAACAGGTATTAATAAGATTCCAGTATAATGGTAGATATAACTAACGAAATTGAACAAATTATAGGTAATGATGAAAGCAATACTCTTGAGTATAAGGCTGTATTACCTCCCTCAAAAAGCATAGCCAAACTTATTTGTTCATTTGCTAACACAGAAGGTGGATATATAATACTAGGTGTTTCAGATAATAAAGAAATTAACGGATTAAGTGAAGACTTTAGAGCAAATTCAATAACTCATAAAGCAGTTGATTTATTATCACCAAAGCCAAACATTCACTATCAATATGTTATGCATAAGGGTAAAAAACTTTATGCAATAAAAATAGAAAAGGCCCAAGTTCCAATTTTATTGGAGGGGAAAGTTTTAATACGTATTGGAGCAACAACGCAATTTGAAATACCGCAAGAAATTTCCTTTAGTCAAAGTGGATATGAGAGAATTTCTGAAATAAGTAACACATTAGTTGATTATTCCTTAAATGGAACAAATTAAAAATTAAAACTTATAGGACACTATCAAAGTGTACTAAAATTAATTGATGATTTAGGTGGGGTATTATACCCTGAAAGTGTCGAATTGCCTACAAATAGTCAAGAAGGAAAGATATTGTCAAGAATATTGTTTTCTTCCTATGTAGACAGTTTTGAAGCATATTTGTCTGATTTGTTATATGAAATATTTTTAGCTAATCCAGAAACACTCAAATCGCAACAAAAAGTTACTATAGAAGAAGTTTTGAACTGTACAGATATGCAAGAATTTGTTGAATTTTGGAGTAAGCAAAAAATAAGTAAACTTCAAAAAGGTAGTGTAAAAGGGTTTATAAAAGAAAATAAGCAAATAAAGGATTTGAATATTATTAATGAAACCGAAGAAATCGAAATTGAAAAAACATTACAGATAAGGCATTTATATGCTCATAGGAATGGGATTGTAGACGAAAAATTCCTTCAATATTTTACTGGTGAATTTATTTTAAATTCAGAACATCAAATTAGTATTAAGGAATTTTGTGATAAACTCGTTTATTTAATTGAGATTATTGAGAAAATTGATAATTCAGCTAAAGAAAAATACAATTTAGCATCTGATAATTAATAAAATGAACTTAATCCTACCACACACCATCCCTTCGCTCTCAGGCACATTTGGCATTCCCGCAAGTTCTGCCCACAATCCAAAAATGCCAAAAGAGCCTTCAAGCCCATCCCGCTCTTACGCTATGACTGCCGACCCAGATAAAACAAAAATTGGTGCAAATGTGATGGATAAGTGGTTGATAATGAATAAAGCCCAGTGCCTAACACGCAATATACGTAAGCCGGGCGATGTGGGTAATTTAAACTTCTGTACATTTACTCAAAATCTCAACGGTTTGATAAGTTGGAGCTTCAAAATCCCGGCCTCCGCATATTGCCATCCGTTAGCGTTCATGCTAAAAACCCAGCACACAAATAGCACATTTCCCAGCCCACACGCACAAGCTCATTCTTCTGCTTGCAAAAGAGCTATTTTTATCATTCTCATAAACAACATTTAAACAATGGCACTTATAACATCAAAAATTCTGTTAAGTTTTGGATTAAAAATCTTTATTCCAATCTTTAAAATATTAAGGAGCAAA
The DNA here is from genome assembly GCA_028686735.1 of Bacteroidales bacterium. Lineage (GTDB taxonomy): Bacteria > Bacteroidota > Bacteroidia > Bacteroidales > ML635J-15 > Bact-19. Next base: position 4,198 of record JAQUBO010000138.1, on the reverse strand, counting down.
CTTGAGAAAGAATTATATATCTATACTATTCTAAGAAATAAAAATGCTATAACCCTTAAATCGGATTTTGAATCCATTTATATTGAAACATTATATCAATTAATTTCCATTAAGAATAAAAATAAAGCAATTGTTAAATTATTTGAATTAGATGAAGTTAAAGAAGCTTTTAAAAACGAAATATATCAAAATAACGACTGGTCTTTTCAAGTATCTGCAGATTCAAATTTACACACAAATCCAAGTCTAAGACAATTAAAAAGCATTGATATTAATATAGAAACAGAAATACAGGAATTTAAAAAAGAATTTAAAAAAGCGATAAACTTAACACGAAAACCAAAGGAAATTGAAGATTTTGAAACATTGAACAAATTAACAAATGGGGTCAATGACTTAATTAGCACGCAGGAATTAAACAAAAAACTCAAAACAGAAGTAGAAATCAATAATCAAATCATCTTTTCAAAATCAGAAATACAACCGATTTCTGATCACATATCAAAGCGTAAAGAATTAGTTAATTCAATATTAATCAATTTTAAATCTGCTAGTTGGACTGCCATTAATGGTAGCATTTCTACAGGAAAATCTCAACTCTCTGTATTATTATCACAAAAATTAGACAATCCAAAATACTGGATTAATCTAAGAGAATTAGAATCATCCAATTTTGTATTTAAAATATATAGTGATTTATCCTCGTACCTTTCTATTCCGTCTGAGATAAACCTAGAGTCCTGGAAATCAAATATTTTTGAACAAATAGAGGAACAAGCAATTATTATTCTAGATAATTTACCATTACTTAATATCCGAAATCAATCTTTCGAGAAATTCATTTCTTTCATTAATGCGTGCAAAGAAAAGAAAATTAGAATTCTGTCAACTAGCAATTTTACTCTTCCAACAAAGATCAAAGATTCTTTTAATCCAAGTGATATTTATGAAATAACAATTCCTGTATTAAATATTAACGAAGTCTTTGAAGTTATTCAGTCATATAATGTTAATGATCAAAGATCAAATCAACTTAAGACTATAATCCAATCGATTTCTACCGGTCATCCCGTAATTGTTAAAGCTATTTGCAAGTACCTAGAAAAAACAAACTGGATATTATCTGATGCAGAGCTTTCTAACATCTTTTCTGGATCCTACTCTTCAGAAATAAATGAAGATACTTATAGAGTCCTTATAGAAACAATTTTAGATGAAAACACTAGAAATCTATTGTACCGTCTCAATATTATTATTGGGCAATTTACACAGGATGATGTTAGAATAATAGGCAACAATGCACCAGAAATCACAAATGTAATCGAAAAATTCAACACCTCTATCGGTATCTGGATTCAGAAAATAAATGAATCGAATTATGAAGTTTCTCCTTTATTAAAAAGACTTCGCTCAAAAAATCTAAATCCTGAACTAGAACGAAACATTAGCTACTCATTAGGTAAATCTATTCTTGATAAAGGAAAATTAAACCAATTAAAAGCACTAAAAGCGATTTCATATTTTGTAACTGCAAACGCTTACAATGATGCCGGTTTTGTTTTAATCTTAGTATTAAAAGAGGCTGTAAACAATCCCAAATCTTTTTTCGAATGGGGTTTCCATTTATACTGGGAGAATACTCCTTTGCCAAAAAAAATGGACATAGTATTACAATTATATATAAGGTCATTACAAATACTTATTCATATGCAAGAAAACATTGGAATAGAGTATTTAATAGAAGATCTTGAGCAAATTTGTACTGTTGCTACTAAAAAGGAAATTAATTTTGCTCCTGCATATCTATTACTATCTAACCATTATGCAATAACAAGTCCTTCTAAAGCATTACAATATTTAATGATTGGAAATAATCAATATGATAAATTGGTTCAAGAAATCAATGACCCTAATGTGTTGACCGATTATTTTAAGGATTTTGATTCAATGATTTGGGTATCTGTTATTGGAATAAAGACAATTGATAACGCTTTATCTTGGTTTGAAACTATTACAAAGCTCTCTAAGAATCAGATTTTATCCATTAAAGAATCTGAGAATATAGATTTTGGTTCTATTGTAATATTTAAAAATTTATATGAATTGGAAGAAAACAAACCAATTGAAAATCAAAATTGGAACAATTTAATCAATTCATTCAAATTAATACAAGAAGAAGCTAGAACTCTTGACTTGGTATTAATTTGTGCTAATGCTATACGATACATTATAAACATTTATGGAGATAAATTAAATGATATTGACAGCGCCATTGACTATTCTAGAGCATATCTTGAAGACAAATTTAGTAATCAATCTGCACAATTTCTAATATATGATGCAATTGGAAAACAACTATTTTACCACTCAAAAACTAATGACGCAAAAATATATATTACAAAAGCTATTGAAATTGAAGTAAATTCTTTTTACACTGAAAAACTAGATACTTGTCTCGTTATGAGCCAAATACTAAGTAAAACAGATACCAAAACAGCTCTTCATTTTACAAAAGAAGCGTACATATTTGCAAAAGAAAATAAGAATATAAGTGATATCGGAAGAGCCAAAACAATCGGAGAATTGGCAATATCATTATTTTTTAATGATGATATAGTAGAAGCTATTTATGAATTGGCAAAAGGTTATCAAATCCTACTAGATAGTTATAGTATTGATTTCGATAATCATAATTTAATACTAAAATATGGACATATTTTAAATTACTTTACTAACATATTATTTACAGGAATACCTCCTGAAAAAGACTGTGATGGAGGACCATACTTTGCTCCTCAAAGAGGCATGTTTGCCAGAAATAGCAGTGAAGACTTAGTAGAAGAATATTTCTTTCCTGAAAGACGTTTTATGGTTTCATACCTGTTTTTCAAATTTTTCGAAGATTCAAATGATTTTATTTCAGCAAAAAAATGGGCTTACAATAATATTTCCATAAATAATGATTTTGATTTCAATTATTTCAATTTACTGAACACCTGTACAATCCCCTACCTTATAGTTGACCAAAAGTATGTTGATGCAATAAATTTACAAATCAGTACAATTGATACTACAAATCAACTTAATCATGATGAAACAAAACACGAGATCTTTCCAAAAAACAAACATCTGCAAAATATTATTGAATCTAGACCTAAGCATGGAATAAAAGAATATGACGAACCTTTAATTGAAGCAGTAGTATTACCAATTATACTAAATTACATTACTACACATTCTAGAAACAATGAAGACTTGGAGAATAACAATAATAAATTAGATGATGTTTTATTAACTCTTAAACAGTACATGCAAGACATCTCATTTATTGAATCCATTGAAAAAATAATTCATGAAACATCTACAGAGACCAATTCAGTCAATAATGTTTTACAAATCATTGATGGATATAAGGGGGCTTTTTATGCAGCATTAAAGATGATTGGATACCTATTATCATCGATTTCTAGTTCCAATATTGAATCCCTAAAATTACATTTTTCAGTGGTATACAGACTAGATACTAACATTAAAATAATCTCCAAAAGCACATATAACATTATTCTAATTCCTTTCTTCGAACAGTTTTGGTTTAATCGTATTGCGAATGAAAGACTATCAGATATGGAATTTTGGAATAAAAAGAGTGTGCCATTTTATGAAAAAACAAATGCTGAAAATAAAATTAAATGCTTGTTTAAAATACTAGCACATCACCTGAACTATGAAACATCAAACATAGAAGATGAATGGCTTGACTACTAGCATAATACAAGCACATTATCTGTTCACACTAACCACACACGACCAAAAACAGACAAAGAGCTTTCATGTCGTCAACATACAGTTCTGTATATAAAAGCACGCAACGCTAACAACACCTATATGTAATGTGGAAATTCGCCTGTAACCGTTCGTGCAGAACGCTTCCGAACACCGCCAAATTTTTACATTTGGCTTTTGCGACAAAAATTAAAAACAAAATCTAAAAATTTGGCTTAGTGGGAACTCTGAAAAGGTAATTTCTATTCCTATTCCACACTCCACATAGCCGCAACCGTTAGCGTTCATTGGAAGAAAAGAAAAATCGAGCAATGTTTTTTAGTGAAAGTTTTTGAACAGAAAAAGTAATTTAAATTGCTACCGTGAAAATTTGAAGAAAAAGGAAGAAAATGTAATCTTGAAAACATTTGAATTG
>JAQUBO010000137.1 GCA_028686735.1 Bacteroidales bacterium | reverse complement strand
TGATTTTTGAGGGCATCGAGCCCTCAAAAATACAGGGCAAGAAAGCTGCTCAGAATCTAAATGTATTCTCTGCAAAAGTGGTTGAAAAAGAATAAAAAGCGGTCAACCATATTCAGGCATCAACACTAAATTAACCGATTACCGATTACTGACACTACCGAGTACTTGTTATTTTGTTCTTACTTCAAAAAAACAGTGATTCCGCATCCTCACATTACCTAATCAAGACATCATCACATCTATTCTAGCACTCCTTCATTCTATCATTCACAACAAAATCCACAACAAAATCATCACAAACATAATTGTCATAGCTTAAACAAACATTAATTGCAAATTCGATAGCTACTCGAATAATTTTACGCCAAACATTATGATCTAATGTTTCTAAATCTGAGGCAAAAATGCCTTCACGAATAATAGCATAAATTAATCCTGCACTAAAATTATCTCCAGCCCCAACGGTAGATATTGGGTCGATTCGTGGAACATCAAAAATTTTGTGGAAATCGTTTGTAAAAAGATTAACACCATATTTATTTGCTGTATAAATCAAATTATTACAACCAAACTTTGTTACAATATCGTTAGTGCTAATTGCGGAGGATGATTCAAACAGATTTTGAAAATCTTCGTTCGATCCTTTAACAATATGCGATAAAGAAATATTTTCATGAACATAATCAATTATCTGGTCTCTAATTTTCACATGCACGGGGCGGAAATTTGGGTCATAAATAATAAGAGCTCCATTGTCTCTGGCAGTTTGCAAACATTGAACTAAATCTTTGCGAACTTCTTTTTTTACTGATGTAAACGATCCAAAAAGCACAATATCCTCTTTTTTTACCTCTGGGAAAACGATTTTTAATTTTCCATCAACACGAATTTTATAAAAACTGTACGATGGTTCATTATGCTCATTTAAAAAAGCAAGCAACATTCTCGATTTAGCACCACTGTATAAAGTCAAATATTTTGTTGAAACTCTGTTATCAACTAAAAAATCTGCAATTATATTTCCAATAGCATCATCAGCCTGATCTCCCACAACATAAACCTTTTCGCCTAATCGCCCAAGACTCACGGCTGCATTTAGTACAGGACCACCAGGGCGAGATTCAATAGCTTTTCCTCCTTGAAATAAAATATCATAAACAGTTTCGCCGACACAGTAAATTTTACGCATATATCAATATTTAAGGCATCAAAAATAATTAAATAAAACTAAGACAAAAATAATAATAAAATTATTTCTCCATATTCAATCGGTCGATCCAACATTATCATCTCAAAATTATAGAATATATTTATAGTCCTGTCATAATTTAATTTTTATCTTTGTAATGTTTAATAAAACTAATACAATGATAAAACTTATTACTGTTATAGGAGCACGTCCACAATTTATTAAAGCTGCAGTAGTTAGTAGATATATTAGAGACTACCATAGTTCCGATATTAAAGAAATTATTGTCCACACAGGACAACATTACGATGCAAATATGTCAGACATTTTTTTTGACCAAATGGACATTCCAAAACCCGATTATTTTTTAGGCATTAATGGTATGGGACATGGTGCAATGACAGGTCAAATGATAGAAAAAATAGAAACTGTTTTACTACAAGAAAAGCCCGATTGGGTATTAGTTTATGGTGATACAAATTCTACTTTAGCCGGAGCATTAGCAGCAAAAAAACTACATATTAAACTTGCCCATGTTGAGGCAGGGTTAAGATCTTTTAATATGGAAATGCCCGAAGAGATTAACAGAATACTCACAGACAGAATATCCGACATCTTATTTTGTCCTACTGACCAAGCAATAAAAAATCTAAAAAAAGAAGGATATCAAAATATAAATGCAAAAATCATTAAAAGTGGGGATGTTATGCAAGATGCAGCATTGTATTATGCAACTAAATCTCAAAGTCCAAACATAGAAGTCCCTCCAAACTTTATTCTTTGTACAATTCATCGTGCTGAAAACACTGACAATTTAAACAAACTTCAATCTATTTTTTCTGCATTATCAGAAATCAGCAAACAGCATCAAATAATATTGCCAATTCACCCTAGAACAAAAACTATAATATTAAAAAACAATATTAAATTCGATAAATCGAGCATACATATTATTGAACCTGTTGGATACTTAGAAATGATATATCTTTTGAAAAACTGCAATTATGTAATGACTGACAGTGGAGGTTTACAAAAAGAGGCGTTTTTCTTCGAGAAAAAATGTTTAACACTTCGTGATGAAACTGAATGGGTTGAGTTAGTTCAAAATTCGTTTAATATTATTGTTGGGAGTAATAAAGATAAAATTATCGAAGGAAATAATGAATTACAACAATTAACTCCGAATTTTAAAATAGACCTATATGGACTAGGTATGGCAGGTAAAAACATTATTAAAGAATTATTACAATATTAAACTCAAATGAATATTTTATTAATTAATCATTATGCTGGATCACCAGAAATGGGCATGGAATTTAGGCCATATTATATGGCTAGAGCATGGGAAAAGATGGGACACTCTGTAATGATTGCATCTGCTTCACAGGCTCACGTACGCAACCTCCAATTTAACACAAATAAGCCTTATGAAATTAGAAAAGTCGAAGGGATCCAATATTTTATTATAAAAACTCCGGCATATTCAGGCAACAATATTAGTAGAATAAAAAACATGTGGGCTTTTATTAAAGGCCTAAACAAATTTAAAAAAGTTTTAGCTAACACTTTTCAACCAGATGTTGTAATAGCATCATCAACTTATCCTTTAGATATTTACCCAGCAAAAAAAATCGCAAATTTATCTAATGCCAAACTAATTTTCGAGGTTCATGATTTATGGCCACTATCTCCTATGGAGCTTGGAGGATACTCAAAATTTCATCCTTTTGTGATAATAATGCAAAAAGCGGAGAATTACGCCTATAAACATAGCAACACAGTTATTTCAATGTTGCCAAATGCATTTAAACACATGGAAAAACATGGTTTAAAAAAAGAAAAATTTAAACATGTTCCTAATGGGATTGTTGTTGAAGAATGGGATAAGCATGTTGCAATACCAGAGAATTTTAGTGCCTTAATTAAACAAGAAAAAGACAAGGGAAATAAACTTATAGCTTATGCGGGCAGTCATGGAGTTGCAAATGCTCTTGACTCATTGCTAAATGCCATGATTACACTCAAAAACCAACCTGTATCTTTATTTCTAATTGGTGATGGTCCATTAAAAAATGACTTAATCCAGTTTACAAAAAGCAACAACTTATCAAATGTTTTTTTTCTACCACCTGTCAAAAAAGACATTATTCCAGCAATTTTAGATAAAATGGACTTTTTATATATAGGATTGCAAAACCAATCCTTATTCCGTTTTGGGATCAGTCCAAACAAACTAATAGACTATTTAATGTCTGGCAAACCAATAATTCAAGCAATAAAGGCAGGCAATAATATTGTCGCTGATGCAAATTGTGGATTGGCAATAGAACCAGAAAATCCAGATGCAATAGCCAATGCAGTTTGCCAATTATTAGAACTACCTAAAGAAAGAATTACAGAATTAGGACACAACGCTCATAAATATTGTTTATTACACCATGATTACAAAGTGCTTGCTAAAAATTTTATTAAATATATTTCTATTTAGATACTGTATTAACAAGCCCTATGATTTAATTGACTTACGGACTTTTTTTACTGTGTCCACTCCAATACCAACAAGACATGAGGCAAAAAACCCAAAAAACACATATAGAATCAAATTCTTTTTCAAACTTTTTTGGGATAAGAAAATAATATTATCATTAACTAAAGAGAATGAATGTAAAGATTTATATTCTTTTTCTAATTCTACTTTTCTATCATAAATTTCAATCATTTCACTAAACAGGCCTCCAACAGAAACCATTTGACTATTATTTCTATCCTCCAAGTTATCAAAAACCACTTCCTGCATTTTATTTAAATCGTCAATTTCTTGATTCAGCACATTAATATATGTTTTAATTTCATTCTGTCTTATTTTTAATTGCGATTTAAAGAAAGGTAATTCGTTAAAATAGGTCATCAATCCACCTTGTAACTCTTGCATGTTATCTTTTGAATTTACATTAAGGCTAATAATAACTGCATCTGTTAAGCTTGTATCTAATTCAATTTTGCGAATACACTGAGCCACCTCCAAATCAACATTAAGTTTTTGTGCTACAGTATCATACATTTCATTTTGTATATAATACACAATTGGACTAGCAATTTCATAAACTATTTCTCTATCTACATTGGGGCTTGTTGCAATAAGATTAACTTTATAATAATTCTTTCCTAAATAAAAATCGAGGATTCCAACTATAGCACTTAACAAAGTAATAACGACAATGCTAATTATGTGTCTCTTGAAAAACAATACAGTCTTAGCTATTAACCCAATAATATCTATTTCTTTATTTTCTGTCATATTAAATTTCTTTATCTATTTGATAATAATTTCTTTCGTTCGCAGTACGCGATATTAATTCTCCAAGAAAACCAGTAAGGAATAATAAAGTTCCTAAAATCATTGCTGTTAAACCAATAAAGAACCAAGGCGTTTGTGTTAGTCTTTCCATAACTACACCATTTGCAACAGCAATTAATTTTCTAATACCAAGATAAACCGAGGCAGCAAACCCTAATAGAAACATTAAAGTTCCCAACATTCCAAACAAGTGCATAGGTCGTTTACCAAATTTGGATATAAACATTACAGACAACAAATCAAGCGGTCCACGAATAAACCTTTCGAGTCCAAATTTTGTTTTTCCGTATTTTCTCTCTTGATGATGCACCACCTTCTCTCCTATTTTAGTAAACCCTGCCCACTTGGCCAACACAGGAATAAATCTATGCATATCGCCATACACTTCGATAGACTTAACAACCAAGCTACGATATGCTTTAAGACCACAATTCATGTCGTGAAGCTTAATTCTTGTCATCTTACGAACTATAAAATTATAGAATTTACTGGGAATATTTTTTGAAAATAAAGGATCGTGTCTTACTTTTTTCCAACCCGAAACAAGATCATAACCATCTTCAACTATCATTTTATAAAGGCCCGGGATTTCTTCTGGATTATCTTGTAAATCTGCATCCATAGTAATAACTACATCGCCCTTAGTAGCCTGAAAGCCAACCTGTAAAGCAGCAGCCTTACCATAATTTCGACGAAACATTATACCTCGGATATTATCATATTTAGGTTTTAGAGTTTCTATCACATTCCACGAATTATCAATACTACCATCATCTATTAAAATTATCTCATGAGAAAATTTATTCTCAGTCATCACTCGAGTAATCCATTCAACCAATTCTGGAAGAGACTCTTCTTCGTTATATAGTGGTATTACAATAGAAATATCCATTTATTCTTCTGCTGTTTCGTTTATTCCACGCATTGCATCCTCAAAACCACCAGCTTTACTTTTCATAAAAATAGTAGTTATAAGAGAAAAAATTAATCCTTGGGCAAATGTACTCAATAAAGTTGTAATTGAAAGTGCTAAAGGCGTAAATACATACTTTGATAGGTATTCATAAGATTGATTAATCTGTGTGCTTGTCAAAGTCTCCTGTTCATATAAGTCTATACGTGCAACTTCAAGTAATTTATCTATTTGCTCGGGTGCAACATATTTATAAAAAACAAAAGTGTAAATAAACATTATCAATGCTGCCACTATTACCATCAAGATTGTTCCTCCAAATAACTTTTTATAAGGGGCATAAGCTTCGCAAAAACCATCGCGATATAATTTTTGAACAAATACGATAGAGGCAATAAACACTAGTACACTTACCCAACCAAAAATCTTATTATCAGTAATATCAAACACATAAGCAATTACACTCATCAATATCATCAACAAGCTAATAGCTGCACCATAAGATAATATTGTTTTAAACTTTTTTCCCATTTTACAAGTTTTAAAAGATTTCTCAAAGATATTAGATTTTTTTTAAAAATACTTACTGTTTTGTTCTTAATTATAATAATTATTACTACTTTTGCAGTGGGTAAGTCTTATACGACCAGCTCCTGTTGAACTCCCCCAGGTCCGGAAGGAAGCAAGGGTATGCGGTTGTAGCGGTGCGATATAAGTAGCTTACCCACTTTTTTTGCACTATTTTGTAACAAAAAACATCCTACTTCACACTTAACAATAATCATATATCATTTTATAACCATTTATTAAAACTATTAGTTTGTAGATATAGTTATACCAATTTAAGTATATTGTCGGTAGGAACTGGACTTTACGAGCTTATACCAATTTAATCACAAAACACCCGATATAAATTGATTATTTTACGCATTTGCTTCGTTAAAAAATATTGACGTAACTATTGCTATGTCGCAATTTTTCGCCTTGCATATGCAAAAAATAATTACAACATCCAATAGGGTGTTTTGTAATTTAATTGGTATTACTTCGACTGGCTCTGTTTTTTGCAGAAATTAATTTACGCACAAAAAATTACGCCGTATATCAAAGCTTTTTACTTGACCACACGGCGTAATAAATATTTTATAACCAATCTTGCTTAATAAACTGGTGTAAAGTCCATATTATAAAAAGCAAATGCATATTGATCAACGATCTCATCGATAAGTTTATCCGTTGGCTTGCCACCACCGTGTCCTGCTTGAGTTTCGATTCGTATTAGGACAGGATTTTGTCCTTCATAAACATTTTGCAATGTTGCAATATATTTAAATGAATGTGCTGGAACAACTCTATCATCATGGTCTCCTGTAGTAACCATCACAGCAGGATATTCAACATCTGCTTTAATATTATGCAATGGAGAATAAGCATAAAGATAATCAAACATTTCTTTATTGTCGGCACTTGTACCATAGTCGGTTGCCCAATAGCGTCCAATAGTAAACTCATGGTACCTTAACATATCCATAACACCCACTGCAGGTAAACCTACAGCAAAAAGATCTGGACGCTGGTTTAATACAGCTCCAACAAGTAAACCTCCATTTGAACCTCCCTGGATTGTCAATCTTTTTGAAGAAGTATATTCTTGTTCAATCAAATATTCGGCAGCTGCAATAAAATCGTCAAAGACATTTTGCTTTTTCAATAAGGTACCAGCTTTATGCCATTCTTCGCCATATTCACCACCACCACGTAAATTTGCCACAGCTACAACCCCACCTTGCTCAAGCCACAACAAACGACTAAGGCTAAAAGACGGCGTCAACGAAATATTAAATCCACCATAACCATAAAGCAAAGTTGGATTGTTGCCGTCCAAGGCAATTCCTTGTTTATGAACAATAAACATAGGAATTTTTGTTCCGTCTTTTGAACGATAAAATACTTGCTTTGTAAGGTAATCTTCAGTCTTAACACCTAATTTTGTAGTATAATATAGCTCTGATTTATTGTTCTCAATATCGTATTTGTAAATTGTTGCTGGCTCGGTAAATGATGTAACAGTATAAAAAGTAAAATCGTCTTCTCTCTCTCCACTAAAACCACCAATTGTTCCAATTGCATTATTATCTAAGTCATAAAGGTATTCTCCATTTTTATCATAAATTTTAACAACAGAATGAGCGTCTATCATATAGTTTACAATAAATTTACCGCCTATATAACTGATATTTTCAAGAACGCCTTCATTTTCCGCAATAAAGTCTGTCCACGCATTTTTTGAAGGATTTTTCAAATCAATCTGTATAATTTTATATTTTGGAGCATTATAATTTGTATAAACATAAAGAACATCATCAATTTCTTCAATAACATTGTAATCATTATCAAACTCATTTACTAGCTTAATCACTTTTGAATTTTCTTTTGTAAGATCTTTATAAAACAAAGCATTTCCAGAAGTTGAAACTGTTGCCGAAATAATAAGGTACTTTTCACTTTCGGTAACTCCAGCATAAAAACCAATTTCAGGATTTTTCTTATCTTCATAAACCAATATATCCTCGGATTGCATAGTACCTATTTCGTGATAATATATTTTAGCATCAGTGTTTACACCTGAAAGCTCCTGTCCTTTTTTAGGCTCTGGATATCGACTATAGAAAAACCCATTCTTATACCACGAAATACCGGAGAACTTTACCCATTTTAGATGATCGTCAAGATCTTTTCCATCTTCGATATCTCTTACAAATATTTCTTGCCAGTCGCTACCAGCACGCGAAATTGCGTACCCAAGATAATCTCCGTCATTAGATACTGCAACAGCTGAAAGCGAAACTGTACCATCATCTGCAAGAGTATTAGGATCCAAAAGCTCAATTTCCTCATCTTCTAAAGAGTTTTTATAAAATAATACGGATTGATTTTGCAAACCATCATTTCGATAATAGAAAAATCTATTACCCTTTTTTGAGGGTGCAGATACTCTAGGGAAATCCCATATTTTAGTAAGTCGTTGTTTCATTTGCTCACGATATGGTATTGTTGTAAGATAAGCAAAGGTAAGGTCGTTTTGTGCTTTAACCCACTCGGCAGTTTCAGCAGAATTATCATCTTCTAACCAACGAAAAGGGTCTTTTACTGTGGTCCCAAAATACTCATCTTCAACATCGCCCTTTAAAGTTTCAGGGTATTCTAGCTCAATATCCATTTTATTACTATTTTCAGAATTATTACATGAAAAGAAAAAAGGTATAAGAATTAAAAGCATTAAATGTGATAATTTCATTTTTATAAATTTTTAGTTTTTTTCAAAAGTAAGGAATAATACTTTTATAATCTTATGCTTTAACACTATATTAAGAAATATTAATATTTTAGTAATAGCATATTATACATTACTACATGTAATCTTGATTTATCTCATTCACGACCTACACATAATCTAACAAAAATGCATTATCTTCGTATGCGGCTCATTTATCTGTAAAATTCGCTAAATTTAGGAACTCAAAATGATTACCAGAGTTTTTCATAATCTTAACAAAGTCATCAAAACTAATTGCCAATAAAGCGTTTAGCTCATTAGGCAAAAAAGTAAGTGTGTCTTTTGCTTTTAGTGTTTCATCAATAAAAACCTCCACATGATTTTCGGTATCATTAAACAGATTAAACACCGATATAGCCCCTGGCACTCCTTTTAACCATTTATCAATTCGCTTTTGGGATGCGAATGATATTTTTCCTTTTTTAAATTTTTGCTCAAGTATTTTAATATCTACCTCACGGTAATAATCGGATATTATCAAAAAATGTCTATTCCCTTTATGATTTCTCATAAATAAGTTTTTACAACGAGTTGCATTTATCTGCTTCCAAAAACTACCATCATCTTCGGTCGAGAAATCGCGAGGAGACTCGTAATACTTATAGTCAATGTTTAATTCTTTTAATTTTTGATATACAATTTTTTGTCCAATCATTATTTTGTAAAATATAAATCTAAAAGTTTATTTGCAGCAACAAAACTACTTATTTCATTTTCCACAACTTTTCTCTCAAATTCCCCTATATTATTTTTCATTTCTTCATCTTGATAGAATCTATCTCTAATAGCTTCCTGAATGGTTTGGTGCATCCAGAATTTCGCTTGTCTGTTTCGATTATGCTTATAAAAGCCATTATTTTCGGTTAAATCTAAATAATTTAAAACCGTATCCCAGATATCGCTAATTCCGGTATTTTCGAGAGCTGAACAAGTAATAACTTTAGGTATCCACGCCGATTCGGTAGGTGGGAACAAATGTAAGGCATTTTGATATTGAGCTTTAGCAAGATTTGCTTTTTGCACGTTATTACCATCAGCTTTATTAATTGCAATAGCATCGGCCATTTCCATTATTCCTCTTTTGATACCTTGCAACTCATCACCTGCACCTGCAAGCATAAGCAACAAAAAGAAATCTATCATTGAGTGCACCACCGTTTCTGATTGCCCCACACCAACAGTCTCAATAAAAATTGTACCATAACCTGCAGCTTCGCAAAGAATAATACTTTCACGAGTTTTTCGGGCTACACCACCTAAAGAACCTGCCGAA
>JAQUBO010000136.1 GCA_028686735.1 Bacteroidales bacterium | reverse complement strand
ATAAATATGATGGATTTGGTTATGATCGTGGACATCTGGCTCCTTCTGCAGACTTTAGGTGGTCAGAAAAAGCATTGTCCGAATCTTACTATTACTCAAATATGACTCCTCAATTACCTGAGTTTAATCGAGAAATTTGGGCTGATTTAGAAAGCTTTTTACGAGCTTATGTTTATAATAATCCAACTAAAGATTTGTATGTTGTTACTGCACCTGTTCTAACTGCTAATTTACCCAAGCAAACTCGCAGTGTAAATAATATGTCTATTCCTGAACTACATTATAAAATTGCAGTGGACTTTGAAGATGAAAAAGGGATTGCTTTTATAATTCCACAAAACCATGACGACTATCCAATTGAGACTTATGTTGTTAGTATAGATTCGATAGAAAATTTGACGGGAATAAATTTTTTTCCCAATTTAACATCAGAGCAAGAAAATAAAATTGAGACAAATGTAGATATTACTTTATGGCAAAGCGGAAAAGCAATTAATGATGTAGCTCCAATGCTCCCAGAAGATTTACCACGAAATTGCTATAATACAGTACAAGCAAAACAGTTTTATGATTACCCAAGGGATGTAAGTATTTGTGGAACCGTTGTTAGTACAACTAAGTCAAGAAATGGACATATTTTTATTAATCTTGATAAATCTTTTCCAAACCAAATCTTTTCCGCTACTATCTGGAAATCTAATGTTGTTAATTTTAGTTATGAGCCTGAAGTCTTTTTACTTAACAAACAAGTTTGTATTAAGGGCAAGGTAAAAGAATATCAGGGTACGCCCTCTATTTATCCAGATAATGAGAGAAAAATTAGAATTATAGAATAGGATACGCTTTTTACAAAAAGAGATGAATGGTGGATTACGTAGTAATTAACAAAGCTAAGCTCTTACTGAAAGTAATATTGCGGAGCAAGTTCTTTATGCATTTTAATGCCGTATTTTGGATGTCTTTTGTGATTTCTCTCTATTTAGAGGATTGTAATTTCAGAACAACTGACCCAAGCGGATTTATGATGATACCATTTTATACTTTAACGTAAGATTGTTATTAGGAAGTTTAGTTTCGGTAATATTATCTGCGAAACAGTCCTCAAGTATCTTAATACCAGTCCCTTACGTTGTGTGTTTGAAAATAGTTTCCTGAGACCATAGGGCAAACAAATACACAAAACAACTGAACTCAATGCATTGTGTGGCGTAACCGAAATAAAGTTAATTATTATATATGTGGCGCTTTATGATTATATGATATTAAATTATAAGCTGCCCTTTCAGGACGCAAATTCCAGTTAGTTCATGGAAACGAGGCGTTGCCTCGTTTTAATTTAAATCAGACTTTCAGCCAGATTTAGAGTATGCATTGCTTTTGCCAAAAGCAAAATTTGTATCCCTAAGGCTGAAAGCCTTATTTATTATAACCAGATGCGAAGCTTCTGGTTATTAATCGAATACAAATGGCGTCCTGAAAGGACAGCTTAACATATATATACATAGTCTTTGCAAGAAAACGTCAAATACTGCGTTACTCTCATTTCTGAAACAGTCATTTACGAAAAGTAAACTCCTTAGTTTCAGAAACTTCGAAAGCCTTGTCTTTGACGCTTTCTTATCAAAGACACAAAAAGCAGTAGTTTTCTTGCGGACACTACATAGGTTTAGAAATGATGATAGTCTTTTTGCCTCGTTTTAGTATCTTTTTAAAATCCTAACACCAATGAATAAATATTCCTGTAATCATCTGATTTACAAGCAATTAAATGAATTTAAAATAATTATGGGTCAGTAGTTCTGAATTTTATCTTAAAGCCATTAACCCGTATTATTGCTTCGTGAGGGCTTCGCCGTTCATGCGATTAGCTTTGTGTATCTACTTAAGTCGGGACGCGACTTAGGCAGGTCAAAGGTGGGGTGTCGCATCCCGACTTAAGTAGGTGCACAAAGACAATCGCAAGCAGCACCAAAATTTGGGTGCATTAATGACTTTTGATAAACAATATAAATGTTTTACAGTCTGACATTTACTTACATATTCTACAAAAAGCGGTGAACGGCTTTAGCCCTCACCGAAGGTAATAATGCGAGTTAAAAAAATATTAACCCACATTAATTAGTTAGTATATAACAAACTACTAATAATGTGGGTTAAATTAACTATTAAAACGTAAAAAGCAAGTTTTTATTTTTCTTTCATATATCCGTAAAGGATATCAGTTGGTGCTACATAAGTTTCTTTAATTGTTCTAGGGTTTGTCCATCTGATAAGATTTAGGTACGAACCAGCTTTGTCGTTAGTTCCTGATGCTCTTGATCCGCCAAATGGCTGTAATCCTACCATTGCACCTGTTGGTTTATCGTTAATGTAGAAGTTTCCTGCTGCATAACGTAACATGTCAAAAGCTTTCAGAGTTGCATATTTGTCATTACTCCAAATTGCTCCAGTTAATCCATAAGGAGAAGTTGTATTACAAAGTTCTAGTGTTTCTTCGTATTTCTCATCGTCATAAACATAAACTGTCATTACTGGGCCAAAAATTTCTTCTTCCATAGATTTGAATTTTGGATTAGTAGTAACAATAACTGTAGGCTCAATAAAATATCCTTTAGATTTGTCGTATCCACCGCCACGAATTATTTCAGCCTCATTTGATTCTTTTGCAAAATCAATGTATGATGTAATATTGTCGAACGAAGCTTCGTCGATAACAGCATTAAAGAATACATCAAAATCTTGAGGTTGTCCCACTTTGATTTGATCCATAAGGGTAAACATTCTGTTTTTTACATCTCCCCAAATAGATTTAGGGATATAAGCTCTTGATGCAGCAGAACATTTTTGTCCTTGAAACTCAAAAGCTCCTGCTACCATTGCCGTTGCAAGTTCTTGTGTGTATGCTGAATTATGGGCAAAGATAAAGTCTTTTCCGCCTGTCTCGCCAACAAGTTTTGGGTAAGATACATAATTATGAAGATTTTCGCCTACACCTTTCCATAGAGTGTTAAATGTAACATTGGAGCCTGTAAAGTGAATACCAGCAAGATCTTTGCTAGCCAATATATTTTTACCTATTAAACTTCCTTGACCTGGAATAAAGTTAATTACACCGTCTGGTAATCCAGCTTCTTTAAAAACTTTCATTAGGTAGTAGTTTGAAAGGACTGCCGTTGTTGCAGGTTTCCAAATAGTAGTATTACCCATAACAGCTGGTGCTAAGTTTAGGTTTCCAGCAATTGATGTAAAATTGAATGGTGAAACAGCAAAAACAAAACCCTCTAAAGGTCTGTACTCAAGCCTGTTATTGTGAGAGTTCATTGAGTTAGGCTGGTCTTCATAAATTTTAGTTGCAAAATGTGCATTAAATCTAAGGAAGTCTATTAATTCACAAGCAGCGTCAATTTCTGATTGGAAAATGTTTTTACTTTGTCCCAACATTGTTGAGGCATTGATAACCGCTCTATATTTTGTAGCAATTAATTCTGCAATTCTTAAGGTAATAGAAATTCTTTCGATATATGGAACATTTTCCCATTGTTTTTTTGCCTCCATTGCAGCATCAATAGCCATTTTAATCTCTTTTTCTGAAACCTTGTGATAGGTTGCAAGAACATGATTGTGATCACTTGGCATTACTACTTTACCGATGTTTCCGGTTTTAATTTCTTTTCCACCAATAATGATTGGAATTTCAATTTGTTCGGAACGCATTTTTTCTAAGCTTGCTTCGAGCTCAACACGCTCAGCACTACCTTTTAAATAAGTTTTTACCGGTTCGTTGTTCGGCATCTGAAAACTAAATACTGCATTATTCATAGCGATATAAAAATTAAATTAAACTTCATTAAATTAGACTAGACAAATATATTTATTTATACTTAACTTACAAAGCCTTTTTATCATGCTTTAATTTTAATTTATAATATTACTTTTAGTTAGCCCGCATTATTACTTCGTGAGGGCTTCGCCGTTCATGCGATTGTCTTTGTGCATCTACTTAAGTCGGGATGCGACTTAGGTAGGTCAAGGCTTGTCAGTCGCATCCCGACTTAAGTAGATGCACAAAGCTAATCGCAAGCAGCACCAAAATTTGGGTGCATTAATGACTTTTGATAAACAATATAAATGTTTGACAATATGACATTTACTTATATATTCTATTCTACAAAAAGCGGTGAACGGCTTTAGCCCTCACCGAAGGTAATAATGCGGGTTAGATGCGTTGATTTGTTAATCACTGAAAAAACTGGAGGTTGGTTTCGCCGAATGGTGCAAAGTTTTTCGTTTACTGGAATATAGCGTCCCTAACGGGACTTGGTGGTAGTAGTAGCGGGTTGTGGTACCGATATAGCGTCCCTGACGGGACTTGGTGGTGATAGTAGTGGGTTGTGGTAATTTCTATTAAATTATAGTAGATGTTTCTAAGTTTTTTGTTGTGGATTTAGGCTAAATTGTAAAAAAAAATATATTTTGGTTTTCTTAAGGTATTTTACTCATTTTTTGGCTTTTTTAGGTATTTTTACTTATATTTGTACTTTACTATACATAAAATATCAATTAAATGCTTGTGTGGAATATAAATTAAGCTTTAATTATAAAAATAATAGAAATTTAACGGTGTTTTATCTGTCATGATTTAAACTCGATTGTAATGAAAATAAACAAGCTTGTCTTAACATTATTTGTCGTTCTGTTACTTTCAATATTAAACTATTGCTTTTCACAGGATTTGTTAACGGTTAAAAACTCTGTAAAAATCAAAGAAAATACTAATGTTTACATTAAAGGTGCTGTAAAAGGAGAAAGTGGTGGAAAAATAACAAATAGTGGCATATTAAAACTAACAGGTAATTGGACAAATAATGCATTACCTTCTTTTTTAGCAGGAAATGGAGAGCTTGTATTTACTTCCTCTACAGCATTACAAACTATTAAAGGAGATGAGACAACCGAATTTAATAAGTTTACTATTGACAAAAGTAGTGGAAATGTAAGTCTTGATCAAGATGTTTCTGTTACTAATACCTTGAGAATGACCAACGGACAATTGGATTTAAAAAATGCTACTCTTACACTTGGTTCAGATGCTAGCATAGTGAATGAAACTAATGATAATCGCATTAAAGTTGGTGATATTCAAAATAATACAGGAATAATCCAAACAACACGCCCAATTAGTAATGTTACCGATTTGGATCCTGGAAATATTGGCGTATCACTTACAAATAATTCTAACCTCGGTGAAATTACCATAGTGCGTGGACACCAGTTACAATCAGGAACTGGTTCTTTTTCAGGAAACACATCTATAGCCCGTTATATTGAGTTGCGAAACTCATCAAATGAGCTTATAGATTTTGAACTTGATGGAAATAATAAAATTAATATGACCTATTGGGATGCCGAACTCAACGGACACATAGAATCAGAATTGGAACAATACCAATGGGTAAAAGAAGGTGGTGGAGAATGGTGGACTCCTCTTGTTGGAACTGTTAATGCAACAAATAATTTATCTACACCAGATAACAGCCCATATTCATCATATTTTGAAGAGCCAAACTGGTATAGCCTAAATTTTTATGGTAAATACACTCTTGGTAGCACATCAAATCCGTTACCAGTTGAATGGCTTTATTTTATTGCCGACTGGCAGGATGAAACATGTAGCACAGTGCACTTAAAATGGGAAACAGCCTCAGAAACTAATGCTGATTATTACGCAATTCAGCGTAGCGTAAACACAAACTGGGAAACTATAAAAACTACTGGTGCAGCAGGGTTTAGTACACAAAACCTTGAATACACAGATTGTGATGAGACACCACCAATAGATGCTGATATGATTTATTACCGCTTAAAACAGGTTGATTATGATGGTAATTTTAAATATAGCGATATAGATGTAGTTATGCGTTCAGAAAAAGCTATTGATATTATTTCCATTTTTCCCAACCCTGCTGATGATGTAATAAACCTTGAAATAATATCTACTAAGAACACTCAAATTTATATGTACGTATTAGATAAATTGGGAAAAACAGTGGTATTGCAACAAGCTGAGATTGTAAAAGGAACAAATAAATTTAGTCTTAACATTAGTCATCTTGCACCAGCAATATATACTGTATTAGTTATTACAGAATCAGGACATTATAAAGCTCAAAAAGAATTTGTTAAATAATAGAAAATTAAACAAGAAAATAAACTTACATTAAAATAATTATATAAAATTTAACACTATAAATTATGATACCAAAAAGTTTAAAAAACACCAAAAACCCAATAAATTTAATTTATTTTGGGTTTAGAAATTTACAATTGGCAATTATAAGGTTTTGCCTCGTTATGCTGTATTAGTTTTGTTGTTATTTGGTGCTTGCAATTTTGGATTTGCCCAAAGCGTCGGCATTAACAACGAAAATCCGGATAATTCTGCAATGCTGGATATAACATCAACAGAAAGTGGATTACTTATTCCTCGCATGTCAAGTGTGCAACGAGATAATATTGTTCTTACAGGGAATCCGCATAGTGTTATGATATTTAACACTGATGATAATTGTTTTCAGGCATACAATGATAATGAAAGTCAGTGGGAAAACATTTATTGCTTTGAGAGTAGTATTACTATTTGCGGTGGGCAAACTGCTATTGTTGATGTTATCAATCCTACCACTGAGAAAACATGGATGGATAGAAACCTTGGTGCATCGCAGCAAGCAACCTCTTCCACCGATTACAAAGCTTACGGTGCATTGTTTCAGTGGGGACGAGCTGCTGACGGGCATGAGTGTATTACATGGACAAGCTCTACAAACGGAACACCTCAATCTGTCACAACATCAACATTAAGCACTACCGACACCCCTGGTAATGGAAATTTTATTCTTGCACCCAGCAGTCCTTACGACTGGCGTAGTTCACAAAACGACAACCTATGGCAGGGCGTAAGTGGTATCAACAACCCTTGCCCTAGTGGTTATCGCTTGCCAACCGATGCCGAGTGGGAAGCCGAGAAAGGAAGCTGGAGCAGCCAAAATGCCGCCGGTGCTTTTGCCTCACCGCTTAAATTGCCCGTGGCAGGCTACCGTAACGGCAGCAGTGGTTCGCTCAGTAGCGCTGGTGGTCATTATTGGTCAAGTACTGCGAGTTCAACCCAAGCAATGAACTTGGACATCAACGTTTCAAATATATTCGTCTTTTATGGCAACCGGACAAACGGTGATTCTGTACGTTGCATTAAGAATTGATCCTGTGGAATAATTTTAAATTTTTTAATCACAATCGCTGTAAAAACAAAATTATAGTTTCTATTCACAAATCTTAGTCTTCGAGTTACTCGAAGACTAAAATTGTGTAAGAAACTCGTATTTATCTTTGCGCCATTTGGCTCGAATAGGCCAGTCGGGACGCGACTAATCGCATCCCGGCTTAAGCCTAATCCGAGTGAGACTTGTTCCCATAAAACGCTATTCAAAAAAAACAACTTTTATTTGCGAATTTCCATTTCGTCAATTAGATGTTTTGCTCCTGCATATTTATCAATTACAAACAAAGCATATCTAATATCTAAAGTAATATTACGGCACATATCTGGATCGTACATAATGTCGCTCATTGTTCCTTCCCAATTGCGGTCAAAGTTTATTCCGATTAGCTCACCATTGGCATTAAGTACGGGGCTTCCTGAGTTTCCTCCAGTTGTGTGATTTGTACCAATAAAACCTACGTGTATAGTTCCATCAGCATCGGCATATTGTCCATAATCTTTTGAATGATATAGATCCTTGAGTTTTTTCGGAACATCATAGTCGTAAATATCTGGATTGTCTTTTTCCATTATGCCGTCTAAAGTTGTAAAGTAGTCGTATTCTACGCCGTCTTTAGGAAAATAATTATCCACATTTCCATAAGTTACTCTTAGTGTAAAGTTTGCATCAGGATAAAATAACTTGTCTTTTTCAAACTCCATTTGTGCTTTCATGTAAATTCTATTAAGACTATCGAGTTGATATTGGTAATTATTATATTCTGGAGCTATTTCGTTTCGATATATGTCTATATAATCTTTCATCAGCGTATAAATAGGATCTTTGAGTATCTTTTTATACGATTTTGTTGATAAATCTTCAACAAACTCATTAAATTTGTCTTCGTTTGTCAGTACAGATTTGTCAAACATATAATTAGCAAAAGCTTCGTATTTATTATTGTGTTTTTTTGTGATTTTATCGAAATTTGCAAAATAAGCTGGGTGCATTTCTTGAGGAATGTTTTCCATATATAATTCGGTCATTTCAGCAAATATTTTTTTATCAGTAGCCTCGTTATAGTCTTTAAAATGAGCTTTTCCTGTTGTCATTGCTTCATTTTTGATTATTTCTACAGCGTTTTCCTTCGCATTTTCCAAGTTTTCTAAAACTCTTAGTCGTAAAGCTAATATTATAGCATCGCTTCCAAGACCAGCTTCGTTAATATATATCATTCCCATATTATATTTTGATAATTCAGAATATATGTTTTTATATTGGGTTAATATATTTCCGTATTTTTCAGTTAGTTTTTTGTCATTATTTGCCCAAGTTTGAAAGTTTTTTTCATAATCTTTCTTTTTGTTCACAGCGTCAAGTCTTTTTAGTCCTCTCATTTCGCCTATCCATTTTTTCCAACCATTAGCAACTGAGGCTGCTTTTGCCGAATATTGTATTCTAATAAATGGGTCGGAGTTCATGGCATCGTTGATTATGTTTAATTTTTTTTCACGAATAAGAACTCTATTAGGGTCGCTTTCGTTTAAGACTTGCTCAACTGCATAAGAAGGTAGATACGTTTGGGTTGTTCCTGGATATCCGAATACCATTGTAAAATCGCCTTTTTTTACACCTTTTAAAGATATAGGAAAGAATTCTTTTGGTTTTAATGGTACATTATCTTCAGAATATGCAGCAGGTTTTCCATCTTTATCGGCATATACTCTAAAAAGAGAAAAGTCGCCGGTATGTCTTGGCCACATCCAGTTGTCTGTATCTCCACCAAATTTACCAATAGCAGATGGCGGAGCACCCACTAAGCGTACATCTTTAAAAACTTCGTTTATAAAAAGGAAATATTGGTTTCCTTGATAAAATTGCTCAACTCGTCCTTCGTAGTGAGTTCCTTCAGTATTCTTGTCTATGAGTTCTTTTGTGTTTTTTTCTATTATGCGATTTCTTTCAGCTTCGGTCATATTATCTGTAACATTTGCTAAAATTATATCTGTAACCTCTTCCATACTAATTAAAAAGGTTACCTTTAAACCAGGATTAGATAATTCTTCTTTTTTTGACATAGCCCAAAATCCATCTCTAAGATAATCGTTTTCTAAACTACTATGTTGCTGTATCTGACTGTAACCGCAATGATGATTAGTAAGGAGTAATCCTTGGTTTGAAATCATTTCGCCAGTACATCCACCACCAAAAATCACAATTGCATCTTTCATCGAGGCATTATTCACACTATAAATATCTTCAGCGGTTAGTTTAAAGCCTTTTTCTTGCATGTCTTTAAAATTGTACTTCTCTAGCAAAATAGGTATCCACATACCTTCGTCTGCTTTTGCAAACGGGATAAGCAATAGGCTAATCAAAATAATTGTAAGTAATTTCTTCATGTTTTTATTCTTTTTAATGATTCAATTTATAATTTTATTTTTTTGATAATTAATGTTTGTTTAGTTTTTACTTAGTTTTTATAAAATGTATTTTCACTTTTGTTTTTCATTTTTTCTATTTGTTATTAATCCTAAACTTTAAGTTAGGGTAATTTTAAAAGTTATTATTCCTGTCAGGGCTAAAGCCCTTTCTCGTTTATGTTCTTGACCCCGCCCTAAAGGACGGGGTTAATGTTTCTTTTTCCGCCAACTAGTTTATGTTCTTGACCCTCGCCCTAAAGGACGGGGCTAATGGCTGTCTTTTTTTGCCAATTTGCCAATTATCAAAGATAAATACTTTTTCATTTTATTTGTTATTAATCCTAAACTTTAAGTTAGGGTAATTTTAAAAGTTATTATTCCTGTCAGGGCTAAAGCCCTTTCTCGTTTATGTTCTTGACCCCGCCCTAAAGGACGGGGTAAATGTTTGTCTTGTTTTA
>JAQUBO010000013.1 GCA_028686735.1 Bacteroidales bacterium | reverse complement strand
CTTTCCAGGTACCAAAAATAGCACCTGTTGCATAAAGATTATTATAATCAAGAACAACATCATTCGAGGAAGAACTTATATTTATGCAAGACCCATTGTTTTTATTATGCAAAATATTATTTTTCATTAAAACATTACTACTTTCGATATCCATACACAAACCATCGGAGTTAATGCTGTTATGATAAATTTCATAATAGGGGGAGTAAAAAATATATATTCCTATTCCTTTTCCCGAAATAAAATTATTAGATATCCTTGGTTTTGCAGATACAATATCTGAAGAATGGACAACGTGAATGCCATAAGTACGGAAATTATAAATAACATTATTTTTTATATTAAACTGATTATTGTTTTCAAATAACCCTATCCCTGTATGGGCATCTGCTTTAATTAGATTATTCAAGATATCTATTGATAAACAATTTTTAAAATATAAACCATTATAGCTAAGTTCCCCAAAAATACTATTATTAGAAATTTCTGAATTTTTGTATTTTTTCACAGTAATAACTTCTCTATATTGATTACGAAAAACATTACCTGATATTTCAAGCTTGTCGCTTTGTTCAGATGGGCTTTTGCCATTTAGTACTATACCATAGTATCCGTAATTAATATTACAATTCTTTATTTTAATATTGCTGGCATTATTTATGTTTTCGTTTGAATAGACAAGCCTAGATTCATAGCTATTGTTGTTAGTATGACCAATTAGTTGGCAATTATAAAAACCTAAATTATAAGCATTATTAATTTCTATTAAATTATTGTAACTTCGTGTCCCTTGTGAGCTAAGAGTGATTTTTTTAAAATTAATATAACAACACGTATCAAATTTAACGGTATAATTTAAATTTTCATTTGTAGAAGCATAACTTAATACTACGTCGCTGCTATCTGCTGTTATTGATTGAAACGTAATGGTATTAGTTAAAGAAGCACCGGTTATTTTAGGAATTGTCAATTGTTCGTTATAATTTCCTGCTTCAATATCAAAAACAATAGCATCAGAAACACCATTTATCGTTAGAGCCGTAATAGCTTCATTAAATGAGTTATAATCAGAATAAACTCCACCAATAGTGTAAGTTCCAGACATTGGTTGCGAAAAAGCATGGGCAAATATTAAACAAAATACTATTAAAATTAAATTTATTTTTCTCATATTTTTATGTTTTATTCTACGGACTCTTTTCTTGGTCTTGAAGTTTGGTATAAGCCCTATAAATGTGGCAAATTTAATAACTATACTACAAATATAATAAAAAAAACACTAGGTTTGTATTACAAATGTACTATTTATAGTTTACTATTAGGTGTATCTGTAGGCATTATTAAAGTATGATTAGTGTTTACTAGAGATGTTAAACCTCGTTTGTTGAAAACTATGTAGTCTTAATTTGCATATAATGTCGGTCAGAAAACTATTATTATTGCGTCTGAACCAAGCTGATTATATATTTTTTATATATTTGCACTATGAAAACAAAAACAATAATACTTGTAGCGATGGTATTGTCTGTTTTTTTATCAGCATGTAGCACGAATACTCTAAAATCAGGTATTACAGGCACATTACAATACGGAGAAGGTAATTGTGTATTCGATGCAAGTTTTAGAACTTATGCACCTTATTCTGGATATATTTATTTTGTAAATAAAGTTATAGCAGACACCTCCTCTTTGTCATTAAATGAATTATTCGCCACCTCAGATAGTACTAAATGCACTGTAGGAGAATTTACGCAGAAACTTGAAGTTGGAATATATTATCTTTGCATTAAAGAATACCCTAGTTTGAATAAAGATAATATCTTTACAATAAATCCCAATGCAACTACAGAGCAAAGTTTTTGGATATATAAATGCATTTAATATTTAACACCAATGTATATGATAATAAGAAGAATGCACTCTATTTGGAAGAACATAAAAACAATATTAAAGTAACTCAATATAAACTAATTTATTATCTTTGATAAATCAAAAAACTATAAATATGAAAGATTACGAATATAGCAAGGTACCGTCAAAAAAACTTATGGACACAGAACTATCTGAATTAAAGAAAGATACCAACAAATTAAAGAATAAGGAAATACTACTTCAATTACTTAATTGCATTGATCTTACAAGTTTAAACGCCACAGATACAACAGAGAAGATTACAACAATGACTAATAAAGTCAGTAAGTTTTCCTCACATTTTCCTCAATATAAAAATGTTGCAGCTATTTGTGTATATCCTTCATTAGTCCCAACTGTAAAAGACCATCTTACAACAAAAGATGTTAACATTGCAGCAGTAGGTGCAGGGTTTCCAGCTTCCCAAACCTTTATTTCAGTAAAAGCCGCAGAATGCGAATTAACGGTACATAAAGGTGCTAATGAAATTGATATTGTTATTTCGGTTGGTGCGTTTTTGGAAAAAAATTACAATAAAGTAGCTGCCGAAATACAGATAATTAAAGAATCGATTGGCAATGCCCATCTTAAAGTCATTTTAGAAACTGGCGAACTTATTAATACCAATAATATACATCTTGCAAGCATTATTGCTATGGAAGCTGGAGCCGACTTTATTAAAACATCTACAGGAAAAACATCTGTTTCGGCAACACCCGAAGCTGTTTATACAATGTGTTCTGCAATAAAAGATTATTACGAAAAAACGGGACGTAAAGTTGGCATAAAACCTTCTGGTGGAATGTCAACAAGCGAAGATGCCATTATTTATTATCAAATAGTTGAAAAAGTACTTGGCAACAAATGGCTTAATAATAAATTATTTAGATTAGGTGCATCTCGCTTAGCAAATAGTATTTTAACAGATCTTAATACTCTTAACGGAAAAAATAAAGAAGTAAAATATTTCTAGTTTCTGCCAATAAATAAGTCAGTTGCCGAATTAGTTTAATACATAACCAAGTCCGTTTACTACGAGCACACGCAATGCAGTGCGATGCAATACTAATGGCTTGTCGAACTGACTAAAAGGAGTAAATCGTTTATTTATTTATCTCTATCAATAACATAGTCAATTAATTTAGACAATGCTAATCTTACCTTATTATTTGGTAATTCTAAAAGTATATTATTTGCCCTGTTTTTGTAATCAAGCATTATATTATTTGAAAGCAGAATTCCATTTTTATTTTTAACCATGTTTATAATAAATTTTTGCCCCCCTTCGCAATTTGCAGCCTTCTCCCAATAATATAGTAAGATTTTTCTATCATTTTCGCTTAAACTTTTCCAAGTCATGATAAGAGGCAAAGTTACTTTTCCTTCTTTTATGTCAACTCCGACTTCTTTACCAGTATTATTATTTCCAGTATAATCTAATATATCATCTTTAATTTGAAAAATCATTCCCAGAATTTCGCCAAACTCAGTAATTACCTTTATTTGTTCTTGATTTGCACCTCCCGTATAAGCACCAGCTTGACAACTTACCGCAATCAAAGCTGCAGTTTTATTGCGAATAATTTCGTAATATTTCTTTTCGTCAACATCAAATTTCCTGCTTTTATCCATTTGTTGCAACTCACCTAAACTCATGCTCATAATAGCTGGTGTAATTATATCAAACAAGTAATACTCATTATTATCTGTAGCAAGTTTCATTGCTTTCGCAAACAAATAATCTCCTGTAAGTATTGCCGTTTTATCGTCCCACTTATTATTTAGAGTTTTTTTTCCACGTCTTAAGTTCGCTTTATCAACAACGTCGTCGTGTAGTAATGTCGCCGTATGCATAATTTCTATTAAAATAGCAGCATTATGTGTCGATTGTGTTGAACCGGCAAATAACCTAGCACATAAATAAACAAGCACAGGTCTTATTCGTTTCCCTTTAGATTCAAAAATATAATCTAATACTTCTTTTACAACTAATTCAGAATCCCCTGCAACATTATTTAATAATTGCTCAAATATTTTGAGATCCGATTCTATTTCATTTGTAATCTTTTTAAAATTCATATATTCATTTAAAAACACAAAAATAATATTTTGTTATTCAAAAACAGACATTATTGCAAATCTATTTATCAAATTTATAATCTAAAAAACATAAACTTTAAACAGAACAAAAAAATAGCTAACTTTGTTTATTATTAAAACTAGTACAATGACTAAAATTAGAGTAACAAAGATGTTTGAGTTCGAGATGGCTCACGCTTTACATAATTATGATGGTTTATGCCGAAATATACATGGACACACATATAAACTGGCGGTTACAGTAATTGGAAAACCTGAAGCCGACACTCAATCAACAAAACTAGGTATGGTACTTGATTTCGGTCTATTAAAGAAAATTGTAAAACCAAATATTGTTGATAAATATGATCATAGCGTTTTGCTTAGCAGCGAGGAAGACACAAAATATTTTAAAAATGAGAACAAACTATTTAAACGTCTCCATATTGTGGATTTTCAACCAACTGCTGAAAATATGGTAATTCATTTTGCAAATATAATAACACCTTTATTACCTCAAAACATAAAACTTTATAGTGTAAAATTACACGAGACAACAAATTCTTATGCCGAATGGTATGCCTCGGATCAAAATGAATAGCGTAAATAATAGAATGATGGAAATTACACAAATGAAAAACGGTTTTGGCAAAGCACTTGCTGAACTAGGAGAAAACCACAAAAATTTAATAGTAATCGGGTCTGATATAACTAAATCGGTAGGTACAGACTTTTTTAAAGAAAAATTCCCAAATCGATTTATTTCCTTAGGTATTGCCGAACAAAATGCAGCAGCAGTTTCGGCCGGGCTCTCACTATCAGGCAAAATACCTGTCTTTTCGACTTATGCCGTTTTTTCAGCCATGCGAACAACAGACCAAATAAGAATTTCGCTTTGCTATAATAATATTCATGCAATAATTGGAGGTGCTCATGCAGGAGTTTCGGTTGGTCCAGATGGAGCGACACACCAAGCACTAGAAGATATTGCAGTAATGAGAGTTTTGCCAAATATATGTGTATTATCTCCATGTGACGAAAACCAAACTAAACTTGCTACAATTGCTGCTGTCAAACAAATAAACTCTCCAGTTTATATAAGATATGGCAGAGAACCAGTCCCTAATTTTACATCACTAAATGATGATTTTACAATAGGCAAAGCACAAGTTTTAAAAAAAGGAGAAGATATTAGTATTATTGCAACAGGCTCTATGGTTTGGACAGCTTTATTAGTTGCTGATATACTAAAAAATAAAGGTTTCTCGGCAGATGTTATCAATATACACACTATTAAACCTATTGATAAAAATGCTATAATTAATTCCGCAAAAAAAACGCATAAAGTCATAACAATAGAAGAACACCAAATAAATGGAGGATTAGGAGGTGCTATTGCCGAAGTATTATCACAAAATTATCCTACAAAAATGAAAATATGCGGGATGCCCGATAGTTTTGGAGAATCTGGTAAGCCTCACGAATTACTTAAAATTTACAAACTTGATACAGATAGTATTTTAACAAACTGTTTACAACTTATAAATGAATAAATTTCAAAAATTAATAATAATAGGGCTAATTCCATGTATATTTTCATGCAATGGAGCCAATTCGACTGACAAAACAAATAATACCATAAGCAAACCCATTACTGACTCTGTAGATATCGTAGAAACCGAGTCCCAATATCCTGATATTGATAAAAAATATTTGCTTGGGAAAATAAATCCTCAAAACGATTCTTTATTTGTAGTTGTACCACAAAAATACTGTTTAATAAGGACAGAATACGTTCATAAAGATGTACTTGATCCATTTATTGAAATGTTTGAAGCTGCGGCTAAAGAGGGAGTAAACCTTGGTATTATATCATCATATCGAAGTTACGAAACGCAAGCGTGGCTTTGGAATTCACGATATGCAAATTCATCTAATTCAACTGAGGCTGCTAAATTAGCACTTAAATATATTGCGATGCCTGGCACTTCGCGTCATCACTGGGGAACAGACATTGATATGTTTAGTACTAGATTAAATTTCTTTGAAACAGAAGAGGGTAAAAAAGCTTATAAGTGGATGTGCGAAAATGCAGCAAACTATGGATTTTATCAAGTTTACACTAAAAATAGAACTACGGGATATAACGAAGAAAAATGGCATTGGACATTTAATCCTGTTTCAAAAGAATTCCTAAAACAATATGTCGAAAAAATATCGTATGAAGATTTTATTGGTTTTAACGGGTGCGAACTCGCCAAATCTCTTAATGTTATTGATGACTATGTGTTTGGGATTGATAGTGTTTTGTTAACTCTTGAGCCATAATATTGTGCCCTTATTTATTCGTCAGTTTGGGGATTAACACATAATTATGCAAGTATATATGCGAATTAGTAGTACATTTTATCAAACAATAACATTAAGAGAACTAGGTAAAATACTAATTTCATAAGGAGTACTCCCTATTATTTCACCATCTGTTTCGGCAAAAATCGGCTCTTTAGATTCAATGGTAAAACCTTTTGTTTTAAATGACCGGACTTGTTTGATATCAAGAATTTTTGAATTATATAATTTATTTACATTAGTTATAATTTTATATTTAGGCATATTTTGATATATTGTAACATGTAAATATCCATCATCAATTTTTGCTTCAGGCGTTTGCATCATTCCGCCACCCGAGTATTTTCCATTACCTATACTGATAGATAGAAATTTACCTTCGAGTATTTCATCATTAATATTTATTTTTAAATGCCAAGGTTTATATTTAATAAGACTTTTTAAAAGGCTTATTAAATATGCAAATTTTGTTCTTCGGCCGCGCTGTTTCATTTCATTTGTTGCTTTTACAACTACGGAGTCGAAACATAAGCCTGCAATATTTATAAAATATGCTGATTTTTGTTCTCCCTCTAAGCTATATTTCATTTTGCCAACATCTTGAATTCGTGAGGGACAATTTATTAATCGTGCCATTTCTTCATCATAATCTGGTTTCATATCGTAATAACGTGCCCAGTCGTTTCCTGTTCCCATTTGTATTAAGCCAAGATAAATTTCGGTAGTTGGTGCAAATTTTTGTTTAAAAATACCATTTGTTACTTCATTCAAAGTACCATCACCCCCAACTACAATAAATTTACGATATGTTTCTGAAATTTTTTGGCTTACAATTTTTTCGGCGTGTCCTACATGTTCTGTAAATGCAAAATCGTACTCAATACTGTTAGATTTGAGCATATTTACTATCTTTGGCCACTCATGAGAACCCCCCTCGTTACCAGCATTTGGGTTTATTATAAAGAAATACTTTGTATTTATTTGTTGTTCCAAGTCATTAAATTTTTAGCAATTTTACAATATTTGCATGAATTTACTAAATTTTATTCAAAGTATTTTTTAATAAGTTGATACTAAATCGTAGATTTGTATTTATTTAAGACAAAAAATTATGACGAAAAAAATTAAACTAATCAAAACTTATAAGATTTTAAAAACTGCACCCGAAGACAAAGTTTTACAAGAAATTCAAGAGTATAATAATACAGGAAATCTAATTTACAATAAGGAATTTGACGAAACTGGCTCTGTTGCTTTCGAGGTAAGTGCAGAATTTGATAAAACTGGAAAACCTATTAACGAAAAAAGGATGAATTACTTAGATGATATAGAAGAGCTAATATCCTATAAGTATGACGATAGTGGTAAATTGATAAGTGAAAAAACAGAAAACAAACAAGGCTGGACATCCATAAAAAAATACGAAAGACAAAACGATGGAAAAACTGTTAAAATATCACTTTTAGATGAAAATGATGAGCTTGAAGAAATTACTATTGTTGAGCTTAACTCAAAAGGAGATATCGTTTACAATAAGCATTTAGACGAAAACAAGAAACAAAAAGAGGCTGTCAAAAACTCGTATGACGAGAATGGAAAACTAATCTTGCGCGAAGAGTTAAACCATAAAAACAAACCAGAGAAAGTTCATCATTATTATTATTCTGATGCTGGAAATATAAGTGCAGTAAAAACGCTTAACAGAAAAGGTAAAACAATTGATTGGGTAAAACTTGAATTTGATGAAAACGAAAAACCAGTTGAACAATTTGCTATGTCGGGAGCTAAAATCAAATTCAATTATAATGATGACGGATCGGTTACCGAATCAACATATAGCCCTGGAGGCGAAGAAATAAATAGAGTTACAAATTTTTTTGATGAAAATGAAAATCTTATAAAAGAGGATTTTGGAGATTATATTGTGGTGTACGAGCATGAGTTTCTGTAAAATAATCATACTCTATTAACAATCACTTTTTGAGCTGTGTGTAAAATCAATATTTAGATTAAAAACAATAAATAACTTAATAATGAATGTACTAATTTTAGGGTCTGGTGGTAGAGAAAATGCAATTGCATGGAAACTAAAGCAAAGTACTTTAGTAAAAAATATCTTTGTTGCTCCAGGAAATGCAGGAACAGATTTAATTGCAACTAACCTATCTTTAGGAGTAAACAACTTTGATAAAATTGCCGAAGCTATCAAAATAGAAAATATAGACATGCTTGTAGTGGGACCCGAAGACCCATTAGTAAACGGGATAACAGATTATTTTAGATCAAAATCTGATTTTTCTAATCTTAAAATTATAGGCCCTTCCAAAAAAGCAGCTCAACTAGAAGGAAGTAAAAATTTTGCAAAAAAATTTATGCATAAGTACAAAATCCCGACTGCTAGATATTTTACTGCAAAAAAAGAGAATATTAATGAGGCGGTGGAATTTATAAAATCCTTAAAACCCCCTTATGTACTTAAAGCAGACGGACTAGCTGCAGGAAAAGGAGTATTAATAATTGAAGAGTATGATACAGCTGTAAGCGAACTAAACAATATGCTTTCTGGAAAATTTGGAGAGGCAAGCAAAAAAGTCGTTATCGAAGAGTTTTTAGATGGTGAAGAACTCTCTATTTTTGCAGTAACTGATGGAAAAAACTATGTGTTATTACCCGAAGCAAAAGACTACAAAAGAATAGGCGAAAATAATACTGGGCTAAATACTGGCGGAATGGGAGCTGTTTCTCCAGTCTCTTTCTTTAATAATGAGTTTAAAAATAAAGTAATAGAAAAAATTGTAAAACCAACAATATTTGGACTAGAGTCTGAAAATATGGATTATGTTGGGTTTGTTTTTATTGGACTCATTAATGTTAATGGAGAGCCTTATGTTATTGAATATAACGTAAGAATGGGAGACCCCGAAACCGAAGTAGTATTATTACGTCTAAAAACTGATTTTGCAAAAATACTTGTTGCCGCATATAGTAAAACTCTTCAAAATATTAAAGTAGTATTTAAAAACGATGCAGCTGCAACAATAATGCTCGTTTCGGGAGGATACCCCGAAGATTATGAGAAAAATAAAGAAATCTTAGGTCTAGATTATCAAGGAGAAAGTGTGTTGTTTCATGCAGGAACGAAAAAAGAAGGCGATAAAATCCTTACAAATGGAGGTAGAGTTCTTGCCGTCAGCTCACTTGGAAAAGATATGATTTGTGCATTAACTCAATCATATAAAACAATAGAAAAAATTAGTTTTGACAAAATGAATTATAGACATGATATAGGGTTTGAGATAAAATGATAAAACTTGTAAAAGCGAATAACCCAATTAACTTCGCGTTAATGTTCTTTTTGATGCTTATAGTGTGGGCATTCAAGTTCTATTATATGCCAACCGAAATTGAAACTTATGAGCTAAGCAACTGTCTCCTGCCACAATTCTCAGAAACTGTTTTTATGAAATACTTATCAACAGTTTTATCATTTTTGATATATTATAGCTTCGCATTAATTATTATAAAAATTAATTCAAACTTAATAATAATTGAAAATGCTTATCAATCACCCGGAATTGTATTTGTTTTACTCACTGGTTTTTTCATAAATGCCCAAAGAGTGCTACCCGAAACTATAGCGTCTATAACTCTCTTTTTTGCAATAATCCGAATATTTGAGACTTATAAAAAACTATCGCCTAACAAATATGTTTTTGATGCAGCTGTACTTGTCGCCATAAGTTCTCTGCTTATGCATAAGTTGGTTTTTATTATCCCATTGATAATTATTATCATTTTTATTATCAAGCCAGTTAAACTAAAAGAATTATTTGTCTTTTTGACAGGAATATTACTTACATACATTGTTGCTATAACCATTATATGGCTTTTGGGAGATATAGAATTGGTATATGAATCTGTAAAATCAACAATCGTATTTAACTACACTCATCATAAATATGTTGCACTTAACTATATTGTATTTACACCAATTATATTTGTAACTCTGATAGCTATAATCTCTAGGTTTACAATAGAGACTCCCAAGAAGATCTCAACAAGAAGATTTCAAACTACAATTGCCTTGCTATTAGTAGTTTTATCTTTATTTTTTATCAGCCCATACTCTAGAAACGAATCGGTAGTACTCATGTTTCCCTGGCTTTCTTTATTAGTCTCCAATATCTTAATTAATGCAAAAAGTGTTTTTGTTTCAATTACTTTTGGGGGGTTCTTTTTATCTTTAATTGTAGCTCAAATTGTTCAAATTGTTTACTACTTGTCGTTATAATAAAAAACATTATATTTACAAAACTCTAATCTTAAAATAATTATTGCTTTAATACGTTAGCAAGAACATAATGACCAAATCAAAAATATATCGACAAAAAAGAAAGTGGAAATACTTATTAGTTCTATTTGCGATTGTTATTGGGGGGCTTTCGTTATGGTACACAAATTCACTAATGCTAAAACTATCTTTTGAAGAACGAAAAAAAATTGAATTATGGGCAGAGGCGACACAACAATTAATAAATTCGGACCCAGAACAAGATGTTAGCTTTTTATTTGAAGTTTTGCGAAATAATGAAACAATTCCTGTAATATTAGTAGATATGGAGGATAATATTTTGTCTTACAGAAATATCGACTCAATTAAAATGGAAAATCCTAAATATAAAAAAGATAAATTACAAGAATTTAAAAACAATCAAAAAGATTACTTTGTCATTAAAACAGAAGATGGTGTACCGTTAAATAAAATTTTTTATTCCGACTCTTTATTGCTAAGAAAATTATATTACTACCCATATATCCAACTTGGCATAGTATTTCTGTTTATTTTTATGGCTTATCTAGCTTTTAGTGTTTCACGTAAGGCAGAACAAGACCAGGTTTGGCTCGGAATGTCAAAAGAAACAGCACATCAATTGGGAACGCCAATCTCATCCTTAATGGCATGGGTCGAAATTCTTAAAGAAACAAATAGTAGCAAAGAGTTTTCTATCGAATTTGAAAAAGATGTTAAACGTCTCGAAAAAATTGCTGAGAGATTTTCTAAAATTGGTAGTCAAGCTCAACTGCTACCAGTAGGCTTAACTGAAACAATTAAAAATTCTCTAAATTATTTGAAAACAAGGATTCCAAAAAGCATAGAAATAATTACAGATTTTAAAAATATTGAAGATCTTATTATTCCTCTAAATCAAGAATTATTTGAATGGGTAATTGAGAATATTTGTAAAAATGCTGTCGATGCAATTGGAACAACAGGTAAAATAAGAGTTAAAATTGAACAAAACTCAAAAAAAGTGTTTATAGATATTAGTGATACAGGTAAAGGAATTCCTAAGTCTGCTTATAAAACAATTTTTAGCCCAGGTTACACTACAAAAGATCGAGGTTGGGGCCTCGGGCTATCGCTAGCTAAACGAATTATAGAACAATACCACAATGGCAAAATATTCGTCAAACAGTCTGAGATTGGAGGCGGAACAACATTTAGAATTGTACTTAAAAAATTAAAACAATAGCGATAAAGCAAATGTTCTTTCTATCAAAAAATCGATATAAGAACTATTCCTAAACAATTCACTATATTGCAAAACTAGTTATAAACAAGATTTAAATCTAAGCGAATAAGATATAAATACAATATAAATGTTAATAACTTACTTTTATTTTAGGTATTAAATATGTTTTTGTAACTTTGCACGAAAATTTTTTGAAAAATAGTGGATTATTTAAGTCAATATATTGTACCATTTAGTGGTTTAGACAACAATGAACATAACTTCGATTTTGTTGTGTCAGATGAGTTTTTTACACAGTTTGATGATAGCACAATAAATGGCGGAAATATTAATGTTAACCTAAAATTATTAAAAAAAACTGATTCCCTTCAATTGAAAATTAGTCTTAAAGGTACAGTTAATATCCTTTGTGATAGATGCCTTGATTATTACGATCAGGAGATTAGTTTTAGCGACATGGTGCTGGTTGAGTTTGGTGCAGAAACAAATTTTGACTCCAATCAAGACTGTGTTTTACTAAAAAAAGGTAAAACAGAAATAAACATTGCACAATTAATTTATGAATTTTCACATTTTGCCTTACCTTTGCAGCATTATCATCCAAACACAAAAACAGGAGAAACAGGCTGTAATAAAGAAATGTTGGATATATTAAATAATTATTTAATAGACGAAGATGATGAAAAAATTGATCCTAGGTGGGAAAAATTAAAAGATATAAAAAATAAGAGTTAAATTTAGAATTAAAATTAAAATTTTATAGAGATGGCACATCCAAAAAGAAAAACATCAAAACAAAGAAGAAACAAACGTCGTACACATTACAAAGCATCGTTTCTTACACTAGCAAAATGTTCAAACTGTGGTACAACAGTTCAATATCACCATGTTTGTCCCGAGTGTGGATATTATAAAGGAAAACTAGCTATTGACAAAGAGGCTATTGAAGTCAATTAATTGTTGATGAATATTGGTTTAGACATAATGGGAGGAGATTTTGCTCCCCAACAAACTCTGCAAGGAGTGGTTCTCGCTTTAAACGAAATCAATGATAATGATAGACTTTTTTTATTTGGTCAAGCTAGTCTTATTAATGACTATTTAACCAAACATAATATTAGTTTAGAGAAAATTGAAATTATTAATTGTCCTCAAATTATTGAAATGGGCGACGAACCTATTAAAGCAATTAAAGAAAAAAGCGACTCTAGCATATACACAGGCTTTAAGTATCTTAAAAACGGGCTTATCGACAGTTTTGTGAGTGCAGGTAATACTGGTGCGATGATGGCAGGAGCAACTCAAATAATTGGTGCAGGGAAAGGTGTTATCAGACCTGGTATATCATCTTACTATCCAAACAATTTAAGTACAAATAATTTATTAATAGATGTTGGACTCAATCCTGATACAAAACCAGAAGTACTTGTACAGTACGCCCAAATGGGACAATTATTTGCTAAACATGTAATGAATATTGATAATCCTAAAGTGGGATTATTAAATATTGGAGGCGAAAAATCAAAAGGTACTACAAATACTAAACTTGCACATATTTTACTTGAGCAAAACAATAATATTAATTTTATTGGCAATATCGAAGGAGGAGATATCCACAAAGCAGATATGGTTGATGTTATTGTCTGTAACGGTTTTACTGGAAATATCGTATTAAAACAAGCAGAGTCATTTTATAAAATTCTTAATGAGCGAAATATTTTTGACTCATATTTTGAAAACTACAACTATGAAAACTATGGGGGGACACCAATCTTGGGTGTTTCAAAACCGGTTATCGTAGGGCATGGTATTAGTAGTGATATTGCTATCAAAAACATGATATTACTATCACAAAAGCTTATAGAGTCTAATATTGCTGAAATAATAACAAAACATTTTAGTTATGGCACAAATTAAAGCTGCAATTACTGGGGTTGGTGCTTATGTACCACCATATATATTGACCAATGAAGAATTAGCAAAAATGGTGGATACCACCGATGATTGGATAATGGAACGTATTGGTATCAAAGAACGTCATATTTTATTAGAGGAAGGTAAAGCAACTTCTGATATGGCCACCGAAGCAGTAAAACAATTATTAGAAAAGACAGGTACATCTGTTGACGAAGTTGATATGCTTATTTGTGGAGTAGTTACTCCAGATATGCAGTTTCCTGCTACTTCTAATATTATATGCGATAAAGTAGGAATAAAAAATGCTTTTGGATACGATGTAAATGCAGGGTGTTCTAGTTTTTTGTTTGCTCTAATAACTGC
This sequence comes from Bacteroidales bacterium, assembly GCA_028686735.1. Lineage (GTDB taxonomy): Bacteria > Bacteroidota > Bacteroidia > Bacteroidales > ML635J-15 > Bact-19. The sequence continues at coordinate 25,732 of JAQUBO010000013.1, read as the reverse complement.
ATCGAAATATGTTGAAAGTGGCTCGCATCGTAAAGTTGTAGTGGTAGGAGCCGATAAAATGTCTTCAATTGTTGATTATAACGATCGTAATACCTCTCCAATATTTGGCGATGGTGCTGGTGCAGTATTGCTTGAGCCTGACACTACTGGATTAGGCTTAATTGATTCAATTATGCACGTTGACGGGTCAGGTAAGCAACACTTACATCAAGTTGCCGGAGGATCATTACGACCTGCAACTTTTGAAACTATTCTTCGTCGTCAACATTTTATTTATCAAGAAGGACAGCCTGTATTTAAGGCAGCAGTTTCTAATATGGCTGATGTGTCTGTTAGAATGATGGAAAGATATAATTTAACATCAGAGACTTTAAAATATTTAGTGCCGCATCAAGCGAATATGAGAATTATCGAAGCTACTGCTCGACGTATGGGTATCCCCAAAGAGCGTGTTATGCTTACAATTGCAAAATACGGTAATACAACATCAGCAACAATCCCTCTTTGCCTTTGGGAATATGAATATGATTTAAAACCTGGAGATAATATTATTATTTCTACTTTCGGAGCAGGTTTTGCTTGGGGTTCAACTTATATTAAGTGGGCCTACGATGGTAGTAAAATCGTGAAATAATTATTGTATTTTGTAACAATCTCGAAGTTGTACAATATCACTTAAAAGGGTCTTTGAATTAGCCCCTTTTTTTTGTATAGATTTAAGATGTGTCTTAATATTTGATATATTTGAGTCGTCTTCAAGGCAAGCTAAAAGCTGGTTAATCTCTATTAATATTAAAAAATGTTTTTCTATTGCTTCTTTTATAATATTTGAATTATTATTACCCTCTGAAATTAGACCTAAATATAGGCTTTCTGTCCACAATCCACTTAATACCAGTGCACTGATGCCATATTTTTCACTAGAGGATAACATTATATTACCCGCATTTAACAAACTATCAGTAATTCTAAAAAGCTCTTGACGATTATTTAAATTTTCTTCGATTAACGGAACAACAGAATTAAATTCCTTAGATCCAACTGCAAGTTTTTGTGCAAGCGTATTTACTGCCTCTAAATAGTCCATGCAGAGTTGAACTCTTTCAAAATGCCGCACATAACCCAAGTCTGCAATATACATACCTAATGCGAATGCTGTTTGTTTCGTACTTTGATATAATCCGACCGATTTATAAGATAGAAGTATATTGTCATCAAAATTAGCATGCATAATAGAAATTGTTCTACTTACATCCGAATAATTAGGAATTTGAGCATATATACTATCAAAACTCTCAAAATTACTATCGTATTCAACATCTCGAAATTCCTTTTTCATTTTATCATACTCTTCTGAGTTTACGCATGATATGATTAATAATAAATTTGATATAAATAAAAAAATGAATATATAATATTTTAAAAAATTATTTTTCACAGTTCAAAACTAAGCTTTTTTTTGTAATTTATCATATACGTCAAAAAAAAGTAGAGATTTAACACAAAACTCTACTTTTTTTATCAAAACTAATTCGATTGTTTATTTTCGGTTCATTTTAGCATCCATACTTAAAGTTGCATGGGGGACAGCATTAAGTCTTTCTTTTGAAATCAGTTTACCTGTTTCGCGACAAATTCCATAAGTTCCTGTTTCAATTCGTACCAATGCAGCCTGAAGGTGCTTAATAAACTTTGCCTGACGTTGTGCTATTTTACCTATCTCTTCTTTAGATAAAACATTAGCACCTTCTTCTAAAACTTTAAATGTTGGAGAAGTATCCATAATGTCATTTGTATCTTCATGACTTAACATGCTTTTATATAGATCATAATCTTTTTGAGCTTTATCCAGTTTCTTTAAAATTAATTCTTTAAATTCCTGTAACTCATCCTTATTATATCTGAGTTTCGCTTCTGTATTCATATCTATTAGTATTTAGTTATTACACTTTTCAATAATTATATTTGTTTCAAAATCATTAACTTGTACGGCAAAAGAATTATTTTGTTCCATATTTCCTATTATTTCTATCGAATTACCTAATGTTTGAGAGCATATATACTCGCGATAGCTCTCGACTGCAGCGTCTAACTCGCTGTGAGACAAAATCTTAATACATATTCTATCTGTAACATCAAACCCCGAATCTTTTCTAATATTTTGGATTCTATTTACAAATTCACGAGCAATTCCCTCTTCTACTAACTCAGGGCTTATATTAATATCAAGGGCAATAGTTATTTTACCTTCATTAGCAACAAGCCATCCTGGAATATCTTCTGAAATTATTTCAACATCTTCAAGATTAATTTTTATGCTTTCATTATTAACAGATAAGGTAAACTCGTTATCCCGTTCAATTTGCACAATATCTTTTTGGCTCATTCCTGTTATTTCAGCAGCAACTTGCTTCATTATCTTACCATACTTAGGACCTAGTTTTTTAAAGTTTGCCTTAATTGATTTAACCAAAACATTCGAAGAGTCAGAAATAAATTCAATTTCTTTAATATTAGTTTCTGTTTTTATTATTTGCTCAACTTTTTTGATTTGTTTAACAAACTGGTCATTTACTATTGGAATCATTATTTTTTGTAACGGCTGCCTTACTTTTATGCTAACTTTTCGCCTTAAACTTAAAATCATCGAAGATATTGTCTGTGCCATTTGCATTCTTTCTTCTAACATCTTATCAATAAAGTCAGCTTTTATTTCTGGAAAATATGAAAGATGAACAGATTCATAATTTTCTTTTTTAGTAACAGCACTTAGATCGCGATAAAGTTTATCCATATAAAATGGAGAAATAGGCGAAGATAACTTTGCAATAGTAATTAGGCATGTATAAAGAGTTTGATACGCAGAAATTTTATCATCATCATATTTGCCTCCCCAATATCTTTTTCTACCTAAACGCACATACCAGTTACTAAGATGGTCGATAACAAAATCTTGAATTAATCTACCTGCTCTTGTATTTTCATAATTCTCATAAGCATTTTTAACATCTGTAATTAAAGTATTTAACAAACTTAATATCCATCGGTCAAGTTCTGGACGATTACTAAACTCTATTTCAGGTTCTTTATATGAAAACTTGTCAATATTTGCGTATAAAGCAAAGAAATTGTAAGTATTGTAAATAGTTCCAAAAAACTTGCGTTTTACCTCATCAACACCCCCAATATCAAATTTAAGATTATCCCAAGCTTGTGCATTTGTAATCATATACCACCTTCATGGGTCTGCTCCGTATTTTTCCATAGTTTTAAACGGATCAACAGCATTACCATGTCTTTTAGACATTTTATTGCCCTCCTTGTCTAATACCAAACCATTAGAAATAATGTTTTTATATGATACAGAATCAGAAACCATTGTTGCAATTGCATGTAACGTAAAAAACCAACCCCTTGTTTGATCGACTCCTTCAGCAATAAAATCAGCAGGGAATAATTTATCAAAGCTATCTGAGTTTTCAAAAGGCCAATGCCATTGCGCATACGGCATTGCTCCCGAATCGAACCAAACATCAATAAGGTCAGTTTCTCTAAACATTTTGCTGCCATCACTAGCCACAAGAATTATCTCATCAACATCAGGACGATGCAGATCTATTATTTCATAATTTTCTTTACTATAATTTCCAGACTCAAATCCTTTCCAGAACTTGGCCGACATATATCCTTTGTCAACCGACATTTTTATTTCTTCCATCAATTCAGCAACTGAGCCGATACATTTTCGCTCACCTCCATCTTCGGTACTCCAAATTGGTAAAGGTGTTCCCCAATAACGCGAACGACTTAAGTTCCAATCAACAAGGTTTTCTAGCCATTTTCCAAATCGCCCCTCTCCAGTACTCTTAGGTTTCCAATTAATGGTTTGATTTAGCTCAATTAAACGATCTTTAACTGCAGTAGTTTTAATAAACCATGAGTCTAATGGATAATATAATATAGGTTTATCTGTTCGCCAGCAATGCGGATAATTATGAATATATTTCTCAATTTTAAAAGCTTTATCTTCAAGTTTTAACATTACAACAATATCAACATCTGTTGTAGTTGCATTGTTTTCTGCATCGGCATCATATTCACTTTTTACATATTTTCCAGCAAACTCCGAATATGCTTTGATGTTTACATAATTATTAACAAAATCTGTATCTAAGTCTTTAATTTCAAAGAATTTTCCTTGTTTATTAACCATAGGAACATGGTTTCCGTCTTTATCATCAAGAATTAATGCCGGAATTCCAGCTTGCTTAGCAACTCTGGCATCATCAGCTCCAAATGTGGGTGCAATATGTACAATTCCTGTTCCATCTTCAGTAGTAACATAATCTGCCTGTATAACTTTAAATGCGGGTGCTTTAGGCTGCATCCAATTAATAAGCTGTTCATATTCGACACCCTCTAAATCAGTACCTTTGTATTCAGCTATAATTTGATAAGGGATATTTTTATCTCCTAGTTTGTATTCATCAAAATTAAGGTTTTCATTTTCAGGTTTAAAATAAGCTTTTAACCTATCCTTACATAAAATAACATTTATTGGGTTTCCCGAATAAGGATTAAAAGTTTTTATTTTTAAATATTTTATTGATGGACCAACAGCTAATGCCGTATTAGAGGGTAAAGTCCATGGAGTAGTTGTCCATGCTAAAAAATACAAGTGTTCATTACTATCTAGCTGTATTTTTATCGAAGCATCATTTTTTATTACTTTAAATAGCGAGACTATAGTCGTGTCTTTTACATCTTTATAACAACCAGGTTGATTAAGTTCATGTGTACTTAAGCCTGTTCCAGCAGCTGGAGAGTAAGGTTGTATAGTATAGCCTTTATAAATTAAGTTTTTATCAAAAAGTGTTTTTAATAAATACCAAACTGTTTCAATATATCGGTTGTCGTAAGTAACGTATGGGTTTTCCATATCAACCCAATATCCCATTTTTTCGGTAAGCTCTTCCCAAAGATCGGTGTATTTCATAACTTCTTTACGACAAGTGTTATTATATTCTTTTACCGAAATTGTTTTTCCAATATCTTCTTTGGTTATCCCAAGAGTTTTTTCAACGCTTAGTTCAACAGGTAAACCATGAGTGTCCCAACCTGCTTTACGGTCAACACAGTATCCAGTAAGTGTTTTATAGCGGCAAACTACATCTTTAATGGTTCGTGCCATAACGTGATGAATTCCAGGGGTCCCATTTGCTGATGGAGGACCTTCAAAAAACACAAAAGGTTTACTATTATTTCTTGTTTCAATGCTTTTTGCAAAAGTTTGCTCCTCTTTCCAAAGTTTTTCGACTTCTTTGTTAATTGCCGAAAGGTCTAACTGCTTGTATTCCTGAAATTTTGCACTCATTTTTTATAATTTTAATGACGTGCAAATATATATGTAAGCTGCAAATTTTCCAAATTTTGATTTTATATGCAGTAAAGGGCTAATTTTACTCAGTAATACTTGATTCTAGTTCAAATAAAAAATGAGGTTCTGCGTCGAACAACTCAATCCTTATCATAATCACTAAGCAAAAAGTAATTTAAGCTGATCTTGATTTAGGCATAATTTAACATATTCGCAAAAACTTTAATTACTCTTTGTAAAAAGACGAAAAACAAATAATTTTAGCTGAATGCTATTTCACAACAACATTTACTATTTTTTTAGGAACAATAATGATTTTTACAATTTGTTTCCCTTCTAACCATTTTGTCGAGTTTTCGTTCTTTAGTACTGCGTCTTCAATTTGTTTGTTATCCATATCTAAAGGCAACTCGAGATTAAATCTCATTTTGCCATTAAACGAAACAGGATATTTAAAGCTATTTTCAATAGTATAAGCCTCTATATATTCTGGCCATTTAGCTTTTGTAATACTTTCTTTATGTCCTAAAAGCGACCAAAGTTCTTCAGCTATATGTGGTGCATAAGGAGAAATCAGAATGCAAAGAGGCTCCAACACTTTGCGTTTGTTACAATTTCCTAAGTCATTAATACAAATCATAAAACTACTTACTCCAGTATTAAATGAGAACCTTTCAATATCATCTGTTAGCTTTTTGATTGTATTATGTAAGATCTTTAATTCTTCTCTGGTTGGCTCATCTTCTGAAATTAAAAAATTATTATTTTCATCATTAAACAAACGATAGAATTTTTTAATAAACCTAAAAACGCCTTCAATTCCGTTGGTATCCCAAGGTTTGGCATGTTCTAATGGACCCAGAAACATTTCGTACATACGTAAAGTATCAGCACCATATTTTTCAATTAAATCATCTGGGTTTTGGACATTATGCATTGATTTTGACATTTTTTCAATGTCCCATCCACATACATATTTACCGTCTTCGAGTATAAACTCTGCATTAGCAAATTCAGGCTGCCATTTTTTAAAACTATCAATATCTAAAATGTCATTATCAACTATATTTATATCGACATGTATTTTTTGTGTTTCGTATTTGTCTTTTAAATTTAATGAGACGAATTTATTTTCACCAACAATTCTATATACAAAATTTGAGCGTCCTTGTATCATTCCTTGGTTTATAAGCTTTTGGAATGGCTCGTCTTTTGGGGTTAATCCTAAGTCAAACAAGAATTTATTCCAAAACCTAGCATATATAAGATGTCCAGTAGCGTGCTCTCTACCACCGATATATAAGTCAACATTTTGCCAATAGTTTATTGCTTTTTCAGATACAAGTTCCCAGTCGTTATTAGGATCCATATATCTAAGATAGTACGCCGAAGATCCTGCAAAACCAGGCATTGTTGATGTTTCTATAGGATATCCGTCAAAAGTTTTCCATTTTTTTGCTCTTGCTAATGGTGGTTCACCATCTTCGGTGGGCAAATATTTATCAACCTTTGGAAGCTCTACTGGAAGCTCTTCAATACTCATGGCATGTGGAACACCATCTTTATAATAAATTGGAAACGGCTCACCCCAATATCTTTGACGACTAAAAATAGCATCTCTTAGTCGGAAGTTAATTTTTTTCTCCCCAAGATCAAGTTCAAGCATTTTTGCTATAACTGAACTAATTGCGTCTTTAACATCAAGCCCATTAATAAAATCAGAATTGATCATAATTCCTTCTTTTGAGTCATAAGAGGTTTCCCATTCCTTTGTTGGGATTGGCTTTTCATTTTTTTGAGAAACAACTTGCACAATTGGGAGTTCAAAATGTCTTGCAAAAGCAAAATCCCTACTATCGTGAGCTGGTACAGCCATAATTGCACCTGTTCCGTATCCTATCAAAACATAATCTGCAACGTATATTGGCATTTCCTTTTTTGTAAAAGGATTTATTGCATACGAACCAGTAAACTGTCCGCTAACTTTTTTCTCAGCCATGCGTTCAACATCGGAACGATTTTTTGCATGAGTAATATACTCTTCTAGTTTTTTTTGTTGTTCTTTTGTGCCAAGAGATAATGCTAACTCATGTTCTGGAGCAATAACCATAAAAGTAGCACCAAAAATAGTATCAGGACGCGTAGTAAAAACTTCTAGGTTTTCTTCTCTTCCCTTAATGTCAAAAATCATGCTAGCCCCTTCGCTGCGTCCTATCCAATTTGTTTGGATATCTTTTACAGGCTCAGGCCAATCTATTTTTTGAAGTCCATCTATTAATCTCTGAGCATAAGCGGTGATGCGTAACGACCATTGCTTCATCATTTTTTTCTCGACTGGATGTCCACCTCTTACAGATAATCCATCAACTACCTCATCATTTGCTAAAACGGTTCCAAGCTTAGAACACCAATTTACAGAGGTATCTGATAAAAACATCAAACGATAACACATAAGGATGTCGCGCTGCTCTTTATTTGACATATTTTTCCACTTATCGGCAGTAAATGGATCATGCTCTGAGTGAACCGCATTAACTCCCTCGGAACCGCTAAGCTCAAAATTATTAATAAGCATTTTGATTGGGTTTGCTCGATCTAATTCTGTGTCGTAATAATGTTTGTATAGTTGAATTACTGTCCATTGTGTCCACTTATAATATTTGGGATCGCTGGTGCGAATTTCACGACTCCAATCGAACGAAAACCCCATATTATCAAGTTGCTTTCGATATCGAGCGAGGTTTTTCTCGGTTGTGATTGCTGGATGCGTACCAGTTTGAATTGCGTATTGCTCGGCTGGTAAGCCAAAAGCATCATAACCCATTGGATGTAAAACATTAAATCCGTTTAAGTTTTTGTAACGCGAATATATATCAGAAGCAATATAACCTAAGGGATGTCCAACATGTAAACCAGCTCCAGATGGATATGGAAACATATCTAAAACATAGTATTTGGGCTTAGTTTTATCAATCTCAACCTTATATGTTTGATTTTCTTGCCAGTAATTTTGCCACCTTTTTTCAATATACTTGAAATTATATTCCATTATGCTTTAAATTTATTCTGCGAAAATAGGAAAAATTTAAATTGGTACAAAATATGTATTTAGTCTTTGCAAGCTAAAATGCGATGAGGTCTGATGCACAATGGTCTGCCGAAGTTAAGTCGATTTTGATGAACGATATATCTTTAAATCAATTGAGTAAACAGTTGCTTCTATTCTAATTGTTTATGTCCTACGGACAAAATTTTATAAGCAGTATCTTTTTTACTGACATATATGTCCGCTAACTAGCGGGCAAAAAACATAATGCTGTAAAGCTTGTTAAATCAGAGTTAGACATTGTTGAATAGAAACTAAAAAAACGTTAATTTTATTTAAGTTTTAAAGAGCTATAATATAGTTTGCAAATCAAAACTTAGCATACAATTTTTGTCTTATAGTCCGTAGGACTTCAAAGTTAATAAAAAACAACAAACAACTTTTTTTTGTCCGTAGGACATAAACATTTTCTCCAATATTAGTGCTTAAAAAAGCATGCGTTTGTAAGAACCAAGATTACCTCCTTAGTGTAGCTTAGGGATTGTCATACAATAAAACATCAAATACTGCATTCAACCTATTTTGGAAAAATAATTTTCACAAAGGCACCACTGTCTGTATTATTACCAATTTTAAGCTCAAACTGATGTAAATCTAAAACATATTTAGCAAAGAATAAGCTTAAACGATATAATTTATTCTCGTCTTGCAATGCTTGAAATGGATATAAAACATATTGTTTTGAAAAGCCTTCGCCTTCGTCAGTTACTGTTAAAGTATAGTTAGTTTCCGATTCTATAAGAGATATATGTATTATTGAGTTTTCTGGTGAATACTGTATTGCATTCTCAACAATACTTTTTATAATATTCTCTATCAAATCGGCATCTCCAAGTATCTCGATGTTTTTATCAAATTGGCTCGTTACTTTAATCGATTTTGCTCGTAATTGGCTCGCAACTTCACTTAAAACATTGGCAATTAACCTTTCAGCAGCAAATTTTGTTTTTGACAAGGCAGCTTCTTGACTAATAAAGACAGCTTGGTTTTTCAAAATAAATTCGGCAGTTGAACTATTTGATTTTATAAAATTCTCAATTTCATTAATAAGCACAGTTGGCTCTTGGGCACTAATTTGTAATTTAAGCAAACTTACTGGAGTACTAAGATTATTTAAGGATTCATTATAAACGTCTGTCAGTATTTTGATTAACTGAGATTGAGATTTTATAAGCGATATAAGATTTTCTTTTTCTTTTTTAAATTCAATTTGTTTGGTTTTTAGCTCATCAGTAAAAGTTTCTTCTTTTTTCTCAAGATATGTTTTGTGATAGTTTAATAAATCTCTGGCTTTTTTTAATTCGACATGAGTTGCGACTCTTAGAAGCAATTCGTCTGCTTTAAAAGGCTTTGTGATATAGTCAACACCGCCATATTCAAAGCCTAAAGTAAGGCTATCAAGATCTGTTTTTGCGGTAACAAACACTATCGGAATATGTTTTCGGTGCTCAATGTTTTTAATCCTTCTACATGTTTCAAATCCGTCAATGCCAGGCATCATTACATCTAAAAGAATTATGTCGAACTCTTCTTTTTCTAGCATTAGTATTGCATTTTTCCCACTTGATGCATATTCTACTTCGTAGTTGTCTCCTTTAAGGTGGTTTGCTAATACTTGAATATTTTTAGCGTTATCGTCAACTACTAATACTCTGTTTTTTATTTTATTATTACGGCTCATGATTTTATTTTTAAATTAGATTCTATTTTATCATATAAGATCTTTGATATAATGGGTTTTTGTATATAATCGTCGCAATACTTCTCCATATCTCTATCTTCTTTTGAGTTAAGATTGAATGCAGTTTGGGCAATTATCGGTAAATCTGGCTTAAACTCCTTAATTCTTTTCGAGGTTTCAATCCCATCTATGCCTGGTAATCTAATATCCATTAATACTAGCTGAATTTCAGCATCTTGTTTAACGGTATCAACTGCTGTTTGTCCATCTTCGGCAACAACAGTTTCGTAACCAGCCATTTGTAGTATTTTGCTTAAATAAAACACATTGTATTCCTCATCTTCTACAATTAGTATTTTTACATTTAGAGATTTAATATGTTTTGAAGGCTCTGTTTTAACAATGCCGTTTCTATCTTTAATGCCAAACTTGTAAATAACCTCATTAGGAGCTAGAGTTTCAATCATAAAACTTGCACCAATTGTGCTTGCTAAGTCTTTTAATATTTCAAGAACTGATGAGTCTGAATTATTTATTTTATCATTAGAACTTATCTTAACAAGCAACAAATGTGTGTTCTCTATGTAGCTTATCGCTATTTCAATGCTTTTGGGATTGCAATTGTTTGTAATAGTAAACACGGTGCTTGTAATTAAGCTTTTTAGTTTTACTGCGTCTGTGTATATATACTCTAAACCTGTTGCAATCACAGGTTCGCAAATTAATTGAATATGGTCTTCTATGTTTTTTGTCAGAGTCTCTTTTAGATTGTTTAAGAATTCTATTACATTAAATCGCTCTATATTTATGCTGTATGATTCTGTTTTTAATGCCGCGAGATTATTTATATTTTCAACAATATCTAATATTTTATAAGCATTTTGTTGAGTAGAGTTTGATTGGTTTTCAACAAGAATTTCATTTATTGGATTTATAATTTCATTACTAATATTTCTCATTAAAGAAGCGATTTCTTGTTCTCTTTTTTCAAGAATATTTAGTTTGTTTTGCGTTTGTTTTTCGAATAGTTTGCTCTTGGTAATATCGTCTATAGTAAGTAGGCAATTTAGATTATTTACACTGATATATATATTCGTGTTTACAACCAGATAGTGTGTTTGGTTACCTTGTTTGTAAGTCATTTCTTGATTGGAAATATTTGTTTTATTTTCGAGCGATTTTGATATAATATTTGATAATTTATTAAATAGTATTTCAAATTTTGTTCCTATAAATAGTTTATCTATTTTTTTTTCGAATGCTTCTGATTTGGGCTTGTTAAAATAAGTAGCTGATGCATTGTTGATATCTGTAACAATTAAATCGTTTTTTACGATAAAAACCATTGCTCTGGTAGAGTTACAAACCGCAGATATTTTTCTTTTACAGTCTAAAACATTTAGCTCCAATTCTTTTTGTTTCTCAATTTGAGTATGAATGCCTAATATTTCTGTTGTATTTCCAGCTTTATCGACATTATGTATTGAGAAATTATTAGAAAACAACAGGTATTTTCCATTTGTATTTTGAAATCTACATAAGATTGTGAAACTTGAGCGTGCCTTATTAACTAAAGCGTTGAAACCTTCTTGAACAGAATCTTTTTCGTCTTGGTGCACCAACTCAAAAAATTTAGAAATATTGCTATTTTTACTTAACTTGGGATATCCTAAAAGTTGGGTTAAGGTATCATCTAAATAAAAAGTATTTCTGCTTATCCTATGTTTTGTAATTCCAGTGTTACTAAAATTTAAAGTAGTTTTTAATATACTTACAATTTCTTCAATTTTGTATTGTGTACTCAATCTTTCTGAAAAGTCTTTTAAAACACCATTATATCCAGTAATTATTCCTTTAGAGTTTTGGATTGGAGTTATAGTTGCTGAACAAATAGTTACTTTGTCATGTCTTGTTTCAATGCTATAAGACTTGTTTGTAATGAGGTCAGCTTTTTTTAATGCTTCTAAAACGTCATTCCACTCTTCAGGACACGCAAATAATTCGGATATGTGTTTTTTAGCGTAAAATATTGATTCGTATCCTGTAACTGCTAATATCGAAGGACTTACATATTCTATATTACCTTTGTTATCTGTTTTAACATAAATGTCCGAAAAAAACGAATATATATTATTTATTTCAACCTGCTTTTGCTCTAACGTGCTTTTATATTCAGCAGTTTTCTGTTTATTCTTTTTATCTTTATACCAATGTAACAAAAAAACTATTAGCCCCAAAAACGCTATGAGAACAGAAATTGTAATTATTGAGTTTGTTCTATTTTGAAATAAACACATTAAAGCAAGTTCGTTAATCCACTGCATGTCAAACGAGTTTGTGATAGAATAATTTTCAAGAACAAAAATTGAAGACACATCTATCTTAAAACTATTCGCACCCACTATAATTAGAGCAAATGCAAATAAGTTAATATGCAAATATAGTTTATAAAGTCTCATTATAAATCTCCTTTAAAATTTTAATATAATAGTCGGTTTTAACCACATCAAAGTCTTCAATAGCTTTCCAAAAACTATCTATAAAAGTGGTCAGTTCAATATCAGAGATGTACTCATTAGAGTTTTTAATCGTATTTATAATATCTTTTAATTCTCTATTTGTGTAAACTTGCTGGTTGTCGTTGATTTTAAATGTATTTTTTATTAACAATATAGATTCTTTATTAAAGCTGTAGTTAGGCTTGTTTATTTCAGCTTGTAAACTAATTGTTTCTGAATTGACATACTTTGATAGTAACTTTAAAAGTGTACTTCGATTTATTGGCTTGATGAGTATGTCATTAAACAATTCGGATTTTTTATCTTGGCTAAATTTTAAACTTTCGACTGCTGTATAAGCAATTATTATTGTTTTAAAATCTGGTATCGCTTCTCGAATTTCTGTTGCGACCTGAAATCCATCTATATCGGGCATTCGGATATCAAGTAAAATTAATTCGGGTTTATGTTTTAAAGCTAGTGCTAACCCCTCTTTACCATTTTCCCCCTCAAATAATTCAAAATTATAATCCGATAATATATCAGTTACAACTTTTCTATTATCGTTATTGTCATCTATTATTAGTATTGATGTTTTTTCAAAAACATAGTCGATATTCTCTTCGTCTGAATATAATACACCATCTTTATTTGAGGTTATTTCAATATCTTCCAATGTGATAGTAAATTCTGAACCTATATCTGGTGTGCTTTTAAGCGTAATTTTACCATTCAACAACTCCACTAATTGCCTGCTAATAATTAATCCTAATCCTGAACCTTCGGATGTACTAGTAATACCTGATTCTATTTGCGAGAAAGGGTTAAATAGTTTCTGCTTATTTTGTTTGCTTATACCTATGCCTGTATCAATTATTTTAATTATTATATCTGCTTTTTCGTTAGCTCGATGCTCATAATCAAAAACTATTTTCACATGACCGTTTTGAGTAAATTTTATTGCGTTCCCAATTAGGTTTATAAGTATTTGTTTTAGTTTTTGCTCATCAAGATTAAACCAAACATTAGGCTCTTTTTTAATATCTAATATAAAATCAAGTCTTTTTTGTTCAGATTGTAATCTAAATATATCTTTGATCGATTTAAGAACAAGTATAATATCAGTAAATTCATAATAGACCTCTACTTTTCCTGCCTCAATTTTGGATAATTCTAATACATGATTTATTAGTCCCAATAATGCGTTCCCAGAGTTGTGTATTGAGTCAATATAATCTGTTGTTTTATCATCATGTTTTTGTTTGCGAAGTAATTCGGAGTATCCTATTATAGCATTTATTGGAGTGCGTATTTCATGGCTCATATTTGCTAGAAATTGGGATTTTGCTTCGTTTGCCGCATTTGCATCTATTTGTGCCTCATAAAGTTTGTTTTCGAGGGTTTTTATCGAAGTTATATCGGTTCCATGTGCTACAATTGCATAGACCTTACCATCATTATCTATTAATGGTTTTTTAGAAACCAAAAATATTTTTTGTGTATTATTATTTATAAAAAGCTGTTGCTCATACGATCTTTCTATTCCTAATTTTATTATTTCATTATCGATAGCTCTAATTGCTTCTGACTCTATCTCTGAGTATATGTCTTCTGTATATTTACCAATTATAACAGAGTCTTTTTTAGCAAATATTTGCACAAATGTTTCATTACAGGCAATAATTTTCCCAAATATATCTTTAACAATTATTACTGATGAGATTGAGTCTATTATTGTTTGAAGCCATGTTTGACTTTTTTCATAATTCTCTTTTATTTTTATTATATTGCTTTCATCGTGAATTGAAACACAAAGCAGTTCTTTTTTATCGCTTTTTAATTTATAAAAGACTACTCCAGCACGGAATCTCTCTCCGTTTGTTTTTAATAAAGACCAATTATCTGATTTGATTGTCTTATTCTCTTTTAATTTATTTATTTCTGAAACCATAAGTTCAACACTAATTATTCCGCTTTCTTGACGAAAAGGTAAAAACAAGTTGGCTTTCATACCAATAACCTCTTCTTTTGATTTTGCCAATACTAGTTTTAAAGATGATTGATTGCAATACTCGATAATGAAATTTTGAGTGTTTACAATTACCATTGGTGTGTCAGATAAATTGAAACAATTCTTATATATATTTAAATCGTGTTTTAATGAATTTATTTTTGCGAATTTTTTTGTATGTTCTTCTACTATAAATACAAATTTTAATTTACTCATAAAAACGACTCTAATAATAAAATGTTTGGCTAAAACCGAACTGTAGGAGTTTATAATGTTAGACTTTTTATGTGAAATGTTTTGTATTCCAGCCAAAATAATATCTATTTCGCCTAAAACTTGATTTTCAGAGTATTTAATAAACTCCAAATTTTGATCGGTAATATCAAGAAGATTTCGTAAGTAAGGATTCGTCTTTTCAAAGATTAAATCAGTAATAATATCGTTTTTAGCATAAATAGGTTTAAATATAATAAAAGCAATATTACTGTTATTGTACCAATTAATTAATTCATCTGCATTTATATTTGATAAAGAATCGTGAATATAGTTATTCTCAGTTTTATAATGCATGTCTTGAACTGAGTTTTTGAGATTGCTGTTTTCAAAAGCTTTGTTTGCAAATTCGGATGTAGAGGGGTTTTCTTTTGTTAGCTGATTAGATGTAGAATTATTAGAGAATATATTTTTATTGTTGAAAATAGTAAATAAAAATGCAAGTGTTATTAAAACATTAAGTGCAAATAAAACCCACACAATATTAGTTATTCCTTTTTCTATGCTTATAAGACTTATTGTAACCCAAATAGATAATAATATAGTTACGATAAATAGTAGATAAATATATAGTTTGTTTTTTTTCATAGGTGTTCTTTTGTATAATTTTACTAAAGTAGGACAATTTTATCAAAATATTGTGAAAGTTTGATAAAAAAGTCATTTAGAACAATTAAGTTCTAAATGACTAGATTCCATGTAAATACCCTCTGGCTCTCAAACAGATGGTATTTTATCTGACAAGGCTTATATAGCCCGAATGTGGTTCTGTTCCATTAAATAATTCAACAATAAATACGTATGTCCCAGTTGGACAATCGCCCATTGACGATGTTCCATCCCAAAGCTGTTCGTTCGACCTTGTTTCAAATACTACCTGCCCCCAGCGATTAAAAATTTGTACTCGTGCATTAGGGAACATATCAATATTTTCAATTTCCCACCTGTCATTTATTCCATCACCATTTGGTGTAAACGCATTTGGTATTTCAAGGCAGTCAATGTCGCTTTCTTCGATTATGGCGTTTAAACTATAGGCTGTACAATTATTATTGTCAATGATTGTAAACATATAATTGCCTGGTGGCATATTTGTGAACTCATTATTGTAGTAAGTATTATTATCATAAACATATCGGTAAGGAGCTGTACCCCCCGAAACAGAAAGTAGAATTTCCCCATCATTTTTTCCTTTACACGACGCCTGAGTTGATGTATATGTAGTTTCAATAATCTCTGGATTGCTTAGTGTTACAGAATCTGAAATTGAGCAATTATTTGCATCTGTAATAGTATATGAATAATTTCCAGAGTATAAATTATTTATATTTTTAGTTTCAATTTGATATTCATTTATTTGCCAAACATAATTATATGGCGCTGTTCCCCCATGAGCATCTAAAATCAAACTGCCCGAGTTTTCGCCAAAACAAAGCGGCTCATTAACTAATAGTTCAAATTTTAGCCTGTTTTCAGGTTCGATAATTGTAACACTACCAATTTCTTCGCAGGCATTTTCATCAGTAATGCTATAATTATATGTTCCGGCATTTAAGTTATTGTTAATAAATCCTTCGGTTTGATTATCCCAAGTGCAAAATAAGTTGCCAGTTCCACCACTAACATTTAAAGCAATACTTCCGTTGTTATCGCCATAGCAAACTAAATTTGTTATAGTTTTATCTATTTGCATCTCGTCAGGTTCTGTTAGATTTGTTTGTGCGATTCCTGTGCAACCGTAATTATCTGTTATTGTTACATCATATTGTCCAGCGGCCAAACCAATTAATGTATCCTTAGTTTGATATGTATTCCATAAAAATGATACTGGCGTAAACCCATCGGGCGTTTGTGCAGTAATTATCCCGGTTTCATCATCAAAGCACATAATTGGTTGTACTATTTCTATTTCGGCTGTAATATCATTTGTGGCAGATAAAAATATGTTTTGACTTACTAAACAATTGTTTGCATCCGTTATTGAAATAGTATATTCTCCTGCTGCTAAATCATAAATTGCCGAACTCTCTACTCCATTTGACCACACATAACTATAAGGAGGTAAACCTCCGCTTGTTGTAGTAATGATATTTCCTAAATTCACACCACACACCACAGTGTCAGTTATGTAAACTATCTCAATTGGTTCGGGCTGATAAATCTCAACCGAATCGATAATTTGACAATTTTGAACGTTTGTAATTGTAAATATATACCAGCCGGCATTCAAATTATCTCTAATAGGATTGCTATTATTATCACTCCATAGTATTTCATAGTCATCGTAATATTTTATTTCTACTGCACCGCTACTATCATTAAAACATAAATTGTGGTTAATAATATTTATCTCATAAACTAAAGGGTTAGCTTGTTCTATGGTGTGACTTAATGCAACTTGGCAGCCATTATTATCAATTACTGTAACATTATATACACCGGCTGGTAAACTATCTCTATCGGGAGAATTAATGGAACTGTTGTCTTCCCAAATAAACTCATAAGGAAGTAAACCACCTGATACATTTACATTAATAATTCCTGTGTTTGAGTTGGAACATAAAAGACTATTTGTGCCACTAATATCAATAACTAAAGGGGCATTTTGAGGAATATATACGCTATCCGTAATTATGCAATTGTTTGTACTTGTTACTGTTACATAGTGCCATCCAGAAGGTATATTAGTCAGAGTTTCTGTTGTTGTATTGTTGTAATCGCTCCATAAAACTGTTTCAATATCATTGTTTTCGCTCGAAACCCTAACAATTGCACTTGAATCGTTATAGCAAATAGGGGTTTGGATAATTTCGAAAAAAATCTCCGGAGAATTGGTAATTGTAAGTGTTTGAGAGTAGGAAGACGAACAACCGTTAGGAGCGGTGTACAAGTAAGTTAATATATGTTCGCCTACTGTTGTTAAAGAAGGGGAAAACCAATTCTCGAAGATTTCTACTCCATCAAATGTTCCTCCGTAAGGATAGACGTGGAATGCAACATCTGATGAGTTTTGACAATATATTGAATCAATTCCAGAAATAATGACATCTGGGATTTCTAATATTTCAAAGTTTTTAGAAACTTCTGACACACAGCCATTTGTGTTAGTGTATGTATAAGTAATCGTATTTTGACCTATTGGAAGATCTATAGGACGAAAACTATTATCATCAAAAACTTGTATTCCACTAATAACTCCTCCAGCAGGAGAAAATACTGGATACACTTGAGCTGCGTTTTGACAATAAGAAGAGTCTAAAAGCGTAATTGATAATGGTGCAGCAGCATGATTATAAAGTTCAAATTGGGAGTTTGATGTGCACACTCCTGAATGATACTGGTAATTTACAATATTTAAGCCAGTATCGGCAATTTGTGGATAAAACTGATTATTTATAACACTTGTGCCACTCCAAACTCCACCAGGAATATCTGTAATTAAGTCTATTGGAAGCGAATTATTGCAAAATTCATTATTTGTTAATAAACTAGGATCTGCGATTTCATCGACAAATATATTAAATGGTTTAATTATTTCGCACGAACCAGTTCCAAGATGATAAAGTAAAGTATGTGAGCCTGCTCCCGCAATTTCGGGGCTAAATGTTGTGTCATTAATAACTCCTACACCTGTCCAAAAACCCCCACTTGGATATGCGTTTAATCTTAATTCGGGAATATTTATACAAATGGAATCGGGATTATTATTTACTATGTCTTCTGTTCCGTCGATTACCCACAAAGTTTTTGTATATGAGGATGTGCAATTGTAATTTGATACTGTATGCTTAACGTAATTGGCTCCTAAGTTTCCAAAGGAAGGGTTAAAAATACCCGCTTCATTATTTTCAATTCCATTTACATACCAAATACCTCCGCATGTTACTGGATTAAGTGTAATATCGTAATCTCCGCTACACAATACAGCATCACAGGTAAAATTAGGATCTGGAGCATCTAAAACTTCGATACTATGAGTTTGCAAATCGAGACAAGCATTATTGTTTGTTTGATATTGTATCTCATGGATACCGACTCCTGCAATTAAGGGATTAAAAACAGAACTTAAACTATCTGTAATACCTTCACCATACCAAATCCCACCAATATTCTCAGATATAATTTGTAAATTATTATCATATAAGCATATTTGATCAGGCAAATCAAAATCGGCTGGTATCGAAGCGTGTACACTTACTAAAATTGAATCTTTCGCATAACATTCTCCATTAATTGTTTCGTGATAAACATAATCAGAACCTATCTCAACAGACGAAGGAGAAAAAACTCCAGTAGGATTTGCTATTCCGTATCCTGACCAAACTCCTCCATTATTCAATGATGATAAAACTATGTCTTCAGTATTATTGCAAAAACTTAAATCACTTCCAATTTGAGCAGAAATAACTGTATCAACAATTATTATTATTGAGTCAATAGAGCTGCAATTTTGATTTGTAATTTGATAATAAATACTATGCATCCCACCACCAGCAGTTGATGGACTAAATTTGCCAGTAAAGCTGTTTATAATTCCATTACCAGACCATATACCTCCAGCTGAGTTTACTGTGAGCAAAATTGGATGTTCAGTAATACAAACATTGCTTATTTCGTTAATATCCGCTATTGGAATTTGACTTATTTCGATTGTAATGCTATCCGTATTTACACACACACCTTCAATATATTCGTAAGTAATTGTTGTTTGTGCATCTGTTGTTAGCATTGGATTTATAATACCTCGGTTTGGGTCTAAAACAATATCCCCGCTCCAAACTCCTTCGGGTGGACTTGCCTCAAGAGTAATTTCTACGATATTTGAGCATATTTGACCTATCTCCATAATCTCAACAGGATTTGCGGCTTGTATTGCAATTTGACTTATTTGCATATCAGAGCAGCCATCAAAATCGATACTATAAGAAATGTCATAAATTCCTGATGTTAAATTAGTTAAGTCTATAGTTCCTGCAATTGTATCGATAAGTGCTGGAGCATCCCATGTTCCAAAAGGATATGCAGATTCGAGATTTAATGTTCCAGTATTTGTACAAAAAGCACCTTCTGTTAATATTTCAGCATCGGGAATAACCACGTTTATCTCAACTTGGATTGAGTCTTTACAATTAAATTCATTTTCGAGCGAAAAAACATAGATTCCACTATCTTGAATATTTGCGTTTTCAATGTTCACAATAGACTGATTATTTAATAGTTCGTTTGGTGTTTGCCACTGTGGATTTCCATTTCCGCTTCCTATTAAAGTAGAATTATTACCATGACATATAAACTGTTCGTACGAAACTGCGGCAACCGGAGCTGGATTAATTACCACTTCAGTTTGAGCGTACGATTCGCATCCAACTTCATCAGCAACAGTTAAATAGTAGGTTCCAGCATAACTAATTGTAGTATTTGCGATATTTATTTCATCACTATTCGACATCCAATTTTGCGGTCCAGACCAGCTATATTGAAAAAAGTCGCCCGGATTTATAATAAGACTGTCGCGCTCACAAAGTACCATTGAATTTGGAAGTTGAATAACTGGATAATCGTTTATTTGAATGTTTAAAGTTTCGATATGTTGACAACCATTGTCTCCCGTTACTGTAACGCCATATATTCCACTTTGATTTGGTTGAGCATTTTCCAAAGTAAATGAGCTTTCGGTAGTAAAAAAGGCTTCGGGTCCTTTCCATAAATAACTAATTCCGTTTTCGGCAGAGAAACTTATGTCGTCTCCTGAGCAACCTGGACTTGATGTAAATATATTAGCCTCAGGTGCTGGCTTAACTTTTAAGTAAGTTGAGAATATTTTTTCGTTACATGGATAAAAAACTGTTGCATAAATATTGCCCGATTCATTTGCTATAACATCAATTTCTGTTGTATCTGTTTGCCCAGTACTCCATACAATACTATAGTTTTCGGGAAACTCATCAACTTCAAGTTTAAAATGAACAGTGTCATTTTCGCAAACAGGTTCTGAAGAAGACAAATTGCCAGTAATTTCGATAGGCTCGTTAATATAAATAATTTTTTCGATAAACTCAGTGCCACAACCACAATTGGTATATATTTTAATTATTAATGTTTCTGTTCCTTCAAAAATTCCGTCGTCATAAACAGAATAGGGGATGCTTATAAATTCTTGCCCAGCGGGGATTACTATGCTGGTAGGCAATTCAGAATAATCAATTCCTGCTTGTGCTGTGCCAGAAATTTCTATATCAAATTGAAAGTCTTGGTTAATATTATTATTGTCTGATCTTGCAAAAACTAATTGGTTTAAACATCCTTCATAAGTTGCGTTTGCAATTACCCAATCTTCGGTATAATTTTTAACTAAAGGTATTGTGCCACTACTAAAACTTCCAGCTTTTAAGAATACGCCAGAGTCAAAAATAGGATCTGCAGCATCAGCAATAGAGAGTCTGATATGATAAGTTTGACATGGAGTAACCTCTGCAAAAGCTGTTAAGGTTGTTGTCAGTCCATCGTATTGGAGATGTTCTCCATCATCATTATTCTGGTAATAATTTGTGTTCTGCAAATGGTTAACATTATTTATGCTTACTGGTATGTTTGTTCCAGGAATTAAAGCAATATTTTTATTGTTGTAGTTTTCGGGACCACCAGAGATATGAAACGCAAAAATATCATTAAAAACATTTCCTACATATTCTTCATACTCCTCAGATCCAAAAACATATTGAAAAGATATTGTATTGCTAGCTGGGACAAAATCAAATTCTAATATTGCCGCATCAAAACTTGCACGATTAATTATTGAGCTCAGCAGACTATCGCCTGGTGTTTGTAAGTTAGTACATGTTGCAGGAGAATTATTAGGTCCTTTAGCTTTTAAAACACTTCCAGAAGAGAGAATTATGCCTGAGTCAAAATCCAATCCTGGTGTTCCACTTGAAAAAAATCCTAGACTTTCAGTATGTCCAGTATAATTTATATTTGATGCCTCAACACAACCAGATATTAAAACATTTTGCACTAATTCTTCTGGGTTTCCTGTTGCAATATTAATTGCAGTAGCAGATGTTCTAAGTGCTTTTGAGCTGTTTTCTTCAATGGCGATTTTTAGCATGCCTTGATTTTCAATTTCGTTTATCCATATTCGTCCAAAAACAATATTGCTAAGTATTTCTTCTTTAGGTATGGCGAATTCAGAAGTACTATCTATAGTTTGCACACAACTTATTATTTCTTTAACACCATTGTTTAGTGTATATAGTTCTACTCCGTGATCAGTAACTTGATTATGTGATACTTTAAGTTTGATTTCATTTAATTCCGAAAGGTTGATTGTAAAATACAATTCTTTGTGTTGATAATTTCTCGAACAAAAAGGCTTAACTAAATCATAGTTTGCAGTTAAATTATAATCAAAAGTTTCAGAAAATTTACCATTGAGTACAAAAACCTGAGTCGGATCATCAATATTTGACGATAAACTAGTTTGAGCCAACACAAAATTAGCAAAAATTAGACAAGAGAGGAGAGCTATAATTGTTTTCATGGAAATTTCTATTTATTAATTGATATATAATCTTTTTAGTTCAACATTGTCATTATCAATAAAAGCAACATTGTAAATTCCCGCTGCCAGAAAACTCAAGTCCACATGTTTTACGATATTAGAGAGAGTAGTAGCGTAAACATTTCGACCGACTGCATCATATATTATTACATTTATATTTGTTTCTGAATTTGTTGACAGATTGATTTGACCATCTTGTGAAGGGTTTGGATATACGTCATATTGAGTTTGGTTTTGAAATTCGTCAGCCTTTTTAATAACATTTACAGATTTAGATATTTGGCAAAACTCAGTTGATACAGTAAGCGTATAAATTCCTTCATTATTTACAAACCTTGAGTCTCCGCAAGTATTATCGTTCCACAGATAATCAATATTATATTGCTCTATATTGCTAAAAAACTCAGCAGAAATTAAGCTAGGGAAATTTGCTACTTCGATAACACTATTAATTTCATTATTAAATGTAATACTATTAAATATCGAAGCAATTGTAATATGATCAGATTGTGAGTTACTCGATTTCCAGTTTTCTGTGAGTTGGATAGATAAGTATTCAAGATTACTGATATTGGTTACATCTAATTTATCGATGAAAGAGCATTTCTCACTGGGCATTATATCATTTGTTAATGTTTTTTCTATGTGGATAATTTCGTTGTTCGATTCAATTACAATAGAATATGTGATTTTAGAACCTGCGGTAATTACAACTTTTCCAGTATTTATAAATTCGAGTTCTGTTGTGATGTTGCTATCAGTGTTATTACAAATATAAATAATGCTATCGACTGCTACTAAAATAGCCTCAGGATTAGTTTGTGGAATAATAATAGTATCGTCTAATTCTAAATGTAATTCTGGCGTAGTAAAACTAAACTTTTCTGACCAATTTGTTAGCTCTGAAGACTCATTACAGTATGCCTGCACGTATATATCGTATTTTGTATTATTTGTTAAATCTGTTAGTTGAATAAAATTTTCTGTTAAATTCTCTATAAGATCCCCTTCTCCTAGACTAAATCCTGAAAGTCCGTATTCGGCATTCCATGAAGAGTTGCCTTCTTCGCTAATCCATTTTATTATCGCAGAATTAGGAGTTATTTGTTCTGAATATATTTGATTTATTGGATTACATTCGATAGTTTGAAGTGTTGTAAAGTTAATTACATCGGAGTATAATTTTACCCCGCCACATTTTGTAATGATATAGGCAGAGTAATCCATTCCTGGTATTAAATTGGTTAACTCTATTTGATTATGATTTAGTTCGGCGATATTTTTTCCTTTTCCTTTATTAGTGTTTGCAAAACCATATTCTATTTCATAAAAATCGGCTTCGCTTTCCCAAGAAATAATAGCAGATGTTTCGGTAATGTTACTTACTACAACATTTTCGGCAATATCACATTGTCCAGGATAATTAATTTTAACATCATCGATAAATAAATAATATTCAAAAATACTACAATAGTGTAATACAAAATTAGATGATCCTGGTGGGACTAAAGTTTTATATGTTTTCCAATCGGCATCTGCGTTTGACACTGTATCTAACCAATTAACCTCATTTAAAGGGTTGTCGCTATTTGTTGAGAATCCGACTTTAAACAACTCTTGGCTGCCATTAATTGTTTTATATTTAAAGCTTAATTCAAGCGTATCTTCAAACGAAAAATTTGGACTTATTAGATACTGGTCATAAGGGCTACCAACTTTATATGAACTAAACCTTAAACTATTCTGTCCTGAGTATGCAGTCTCATCTAGTACAACAATCTCATTTTCGGGATTATGATAATTACTTGGATAAATAACACCCCAGCATTCGAGAGCATTTTCAGTGTTTTCGAAACTTTCTATATATGGTATTTGTTGTGCAATATTACATTCTGTATAAAAATCATAAGGTCCCTTCCAGTCGCTTATACCATTAGAGCAGTAAACTCTAACATATAAAGAATATCCTTCTCCTGCATTTAGATTGTTTATGTGTGTAGATTTTGTGTTAATATTATTCACTCTAATACCGTTTCCTGGCAAATATCCAATTGGTCCATACTCAATTTCGTAAGTATTATTACCTTGATTTTCCCAACTAATAAGAATAGAGGTTTCTTTAATGGTAATAAAGTTGAAATTTTTAATCATATCACAAGTATCCCCATTGCTGATTGAGATATTGTCTAATCCAATACCATATCCATATCCAGATTTTGCCGAAAATGCTATTTGGTAAGTTTCAGAAGCATCGGGTAAAGCAACTAACATTTCTGTCCAAGTGCTTATATCGTAATTATAGGAGCTTAATATTGTCCAATCATTACTTATGTCTGATCTGTATAAAACTTGTAATTCATCCTGATCTGAACTCCATATTGGTTGTAGTAAATGAAATTTTAATATTGGATATATTGCACTTGATAGATCAATTGTCGGACTTACGAGTATTGTCTGATCCTCATTATAATTATATGAAGCAAAGCAAGCATTACTTTGTCCGTCAAAGGCAGAATTAAAATCACCATAAGGTAATCCATTATTTAAAGTCCATAATGCACTGCCAGAGGTTTTCTCTTGAGACCAATTGCTAAAATCAGACAAGCTTTCAAATCTCTCAGAGTAAAATGAAGCATTTTGTGAAATAAGAGTAGGTGTTAAGCACGAGAAAATCCCGAGAAGCATTATTATATTTCTAATTTTTGTTTTCATCATTATTTGTCTTAAGTAATTGATTGTCGATGTCTATTATCAAATGTACAGCTCTATTTAGTGCAAAAAAAACTTTGAAAAGGATAATGATATAAGAAGTAAGCCTGCCTGATTTTTAATACTTAAGAATTAGAGATTGAACACCAAATAACGAAATCGCAGCCAATCTAAGGCTTTTGATAATTACATGTGATTAGATACCCTGCTTATATAATGATAAGGGTGTAAACTTGTAAAACCCTCTGCTTAAAACTCTCAAATAATATGAATTTAGAGGCAAAAAATAACGGGCTTTATTGATACATTCTGCGTAAAATCAAACATTAAAATATAAATGTATGCAGTTACGCTTGCTTTTTTTGTTTTGTTTTTTGAGATTCTAAATATTAACCCGCATTATTCATACGATTAGCTTTGTGTAGCTGGTAGGCGTCGAAACTTGCAGATATATCCTTATATTTACTCACAACTTTTTTTATATTTGTAGGTGTTCGTGAGCTAAAGGTTCAAGAG
>JAQUBO010000012.1 GCA_028686735.1 Bacteroidales bacterium | reverse complement strand
GCAAGTATTAAAAACTTGTGTTCGATTGTTCTTCTGTTCCATTGCTCGATTGTTCGTTGTTTTTTGTTTTTTGTTTTTTGTTTTTTGTTCTATTGTTCCATTGTTCGATTGTTCAATTGTTCGATTGTTCAATTGTTCGATTGTTCAATTGTTCGATTGTTCAAAAATGTTTTACTATCAATAAATTGCCTACCCTACCCCCAGCCCCTAAAGGGGAGTGCCTTCGCTGATATAAATTACTTTATTTTTTTGTTTTTACTTCTCTTGTTCGATTGTTCGATTGTTCGATTGTTTCCGCCAACTGGCGGATTCAATTGTTCTTTGTTCGTTGTTTTTTGTTCTTCTGTTCCATTGCTCGATTGTTCGTTGTTTTTTGCGATGCACTGAGCTTTTATCGAAGTGTTCTTTGTTCTTTGTTCTTTGTTCGTTGTTCTTTGTTCGTTGTTCCATTGTTCAAAAATGTTTTACTATCAATAAATTGCCTACCCTACCCCCAGCCCCTAAAGGGGAGTGCCTTCGCTGATATAAATTACTTTATTTTTTTGTTTTTACCTCTCTTGTTCTTTTTGTTCTTCTGTTCCATTGTTCCATTGTTCAATTGTTCGATTGCTCGATTGTTCTTTGCGATGCACTGCGATGCACTGCGATGTGCTGCGATGTGCTGCGATGTGCTGAGCTTGTCGAAGTGAGCTTGTCGAAGTGAGCTTTTATCGAAGTGTTCGTCATTCGATTATTTCCTTCACTTACTGGTTTCCATTGTTCTAATTTCAAAAATTATTAAACAGACGACCACGTTTTCACACAATGTGCTTCAAATCAACAACAGCTTGATTTTGATTAATAAAAACATTCCGACCTTTAGTTAAAAACAAAAAGTCGTCCAATTTGGACGACTTACTATTTTGGATAAACATAATATTTAGTTTACGGTTCGATAACTTTAAACTGGTCTCCTGTTTCCTTAACAATTCTGCGGTACCAGTCATCTCCATAACCTGGTTGTTCTAGTTTAGGAGCATAATAAAGGTAACCTTCAGGGATTTCAGTTGGAGTTTTAATATTTCCGTCCATATATTTAGTAAACAAGAATGCAAACAATTCTGACCATTTTTTAAGCGTTGTCGTTGATGCATCATTGGAGAACTTATTTAATTCATTTTTCACTTTGCTTGGGTCAGTTTTACTTAATTGTGCAAGTTTTTCATCATTTTTCGCTATCCCTTGCACGAAGCTTTTATGTAATTCAGCTTGCACTTTTTCTATTTCGGGATAAATCAGGTTGTATCGTGTATAAGCAAAATTTGACACAAGATTAAACATCCAGAAAGCAGATTCTGTAGTAAACTCCATTAAATCTCCATTTCCTACTTTGTAAGGTTTTGGAATAACATCAATTGAAGCATACATAGGAACATAAACGGTTGTGGCAGCATCATCAACTGAGAACCAGTTTATACCACCAACCATATCTGGTAACCAGCTACGAAGTTGTGCAACAAAAGAGAATGCTGTTTGTTGGGTTGCAGTTGCTCTTTCATTACAATAAGTAACACCGTCCACTTCCCATGTTAGAGGTCTCCAGCGGTATGGATTTCCAAAAGGTCCAGCTCCCATATCTTTAGACATATCAAGTTCTGTTCCTTCTAGGTGGTCTCCCATATACTTAAACACATCTATTTGAGAAATTTTTTGTGTAGGTTTTACCCATAAAGGCATTCTGTTTGTAGCATATCCATTTTCGCCATGTTCAATATTTCCTTTTGCATATTCCCAATATTTATCCATGCCTTCTGTTACCGCATTATAAAATGCCCAAACGCGCATTTCACAAAAACGAGCTCCACCAAAGTCAACAGGTGCATAAGTATCTGAGAAACTAAAATCAGCATCTTTCCCGTCAAAATATTTCATTTCACGAGCAAAGCTTATTACGTCTTTAGAGTTAAAAGTAGTTTGTTTTTTATTAAACCAGTCATTTTTTTTCTGATAATCAAATGTAGTAATTCTAGCATGATTTGCATGAGCACAAACATAACCGTCAGGAATAAGTTGAGCTACCCAAACAGCACCTTTATTATTTGGACCTTTACCAATTAATTCTAATAACCATGCTTCATTTTTATCACATACAGAAAAAGATTCTCCAGTACTTGCGTATCCATAAGTATCCATTAATTCGGTAATTATTTTAATTGCTTCGCGAGCCGATTTTGCACGTTGTAAAGTAATATATATTAGACTTCCGTAATCCATTATGCCTGCTGGATCAACCAACTCGCTTCTACCTGTATAAGTAGTTTCGCCAATAGCAACTTGAAACTCATTAACATTTCCAACAACATTATAAGTTTCCGCTACTTGTGAAATCTCACCCAAATATTTTCCTGTATCCCACTCATAAACCTTTAACATTGTGCCTTTTGGATATTTTTTAGCTGGCCAATGATATAAGTCTCCATAAAGGAGATGACTATCGGCAGCATAGCTTACCATCACAGAGCCATCTGTTGATGCTCCTTTAGTAACAATAAAATTCGTACATGCGAAACCAGCCATAGAGAATAAAAACAAACTAGTAAGCACAATAAAAAAACATTTTCTCATTATTATAAATTTTAAGTTTGTACAAATATAATTTTTAATATGTAAATACAAGTTTTTTTTAAAAATAAATTTCTTTTTTTACATATTTATCAAATAATCTTAGTCAAATAAAAATATGATACTTACATTTGTCAAAAAATAGACCAAATTATGATAAGTGCAATTTTGTGGGATGTAAATCCTGCGTTAATAGATTTAGGGAATTTTCAAATTAGATATTATTCTATCCTTTTTGCTATAGGATTTATCATTGGCTACTTTGTTGTAAAAAAGATATATCAAAAAGAAGGTGTGCCTGTTTCAGAGCTAGATTCTCTTACTGTTTATGTAGTTCTTGGTGGATTAATCGGTGCTAGATTAGGACATTGTTTTTTTTACGATTGGGCATATTATAAATATAATTTGTTAGAAATTATTTTACCAGTGAGCTTTAATCCAGAATTTCACTTTACTGGTTTTCAAGGACTTGCGAGTCATGGCGGTGCATTAGGAATTATTATTGCAATGCTAATATTCCAACGTAAATCCACTAAAAAAAGTTTCTTTTGGTTGATTGATAGAGTTGCTATACCCACTGGATTCGCTGGAGCTTGTATTAGATTAGGAAATCTTTTTAATTCAGAAATTTATGGACATCATACAGATTTGCCATGGGGATTTATTTTTATGCGAAATGGCGAAACCCTTCCAAGTCATCCTACACAACTATACGAAGCTTTTTTCTATATTATTACTTCGATTATACTACTAAGGCTTTATAGAGTTGAACGATTTAGAAATGCACGCGGTTTCCTCTTAGGAATGTTCTTTATACTAATATTTACTGCAAGGTTTTTTATCGAATTTGTGAAAGAAAATCAAGTAGCCTTTGAAGAAACAATGAGCCTTAATATGGGACAAATACTAAGCATACCCATTGTCTTTGGTGGAGTATTTCTTGTGTTTTGGTCTCTAAAAAAATACTCTAAAACAAGTAATAAAACTGCCGCATAAATGACTATATCTCTAAAATTAAAATACTTGACTTGTCTATTGACATCTATTATTATTATCAATATTAGTCTTTTTGCTCAAAAAATAAATACGACTGCATATAAAATTACATACAAGCAATATTCTAATGGCAAGTATCAAGAAAATCGAAACTTCGATATAATTTATTCTAATGGTATTTGCTATTTATCTAAGGACGAAGATAAAATTAGGAGTTATATTGACTTAAATAAAAAAATAAATGTCAACATTATCGGCTATAATGATACGCTGTTCAAAACCTTATCGCATTTTGATAATTTGCCTATACCTATTTCACTTAATGACAGTATTGAAATGATTGGCAAACACAAATGTAAAAAAGCGGTTTATAGTTCATTTTCAAACACTATTGAAGTGTGGTACAACAATAAGTTAGCGGCAAAAGGTAGTCCTTACGCTAATTTTCTACCCGACTATAATTCACTTGTTTTAAAGACGACAATTAATGGTAATAGATCAATTGTATTTGACACTATTCAGGAAATTAATATCGATGAGATCCCCGCTTACCCTTTTGAGGATGCGATTGAAATTACCGATCCAGAATTTGAAGAGTTTAAAATTCTCTCTCGATATATAATTATACCTGTATTTGATAATGAACGTATAAACTTTAACACGGAACTACCAAAAATTAATCTTACTGATACTCTTAACGACAAAACTTATCACCTATCAAATGGTGGAGTAATTCTAAAAAAGATAAAACTACCAGAAATAGCAAAAAAAGGAGCTTATTGCTTTGCAAGACTTAATGTAAAATCAGACGGCGATGCTTACGATAGAACAGGATCTGTTTTTGTTATCCATAATGATAGTCAGCAATTGGTACTGGACGCTTTGAATAGTGGTATAGATATTTTGCCAGTGATACATGATAAAAATGGAGAAAAATATCAAGGTATTGTAAAAACTGAAACCTATGCCCCTCCAATTGAACTAATGAGATTTTTTACATCTTTTGGTGCTGGTAATTTTAATACACTTAGACCTATAAATAATTACAACTGGGCAGATGATATTCTCTACAAGCAGGAAATTACAAATTTAATTCCTGACGATATAGATGAAATATGGATAGGCGTATTTATTGGCAATTATGATAAAAATGGACATGAAATAAGTCTTGAATTAGATTTTTATCCTAGCTGGGAAGCTGAAAATGACACGTTAAATAAGTTTATTTTGCCATTGTTTAACACAGTAAATATAATGGAAATGTCGGGGCAAAATTATTGCAAATTATTTAAAACAGATACATTGCAAGTAGAGTTTTATTTACCAGAGGGTTTAATAAATCCTCAACTAATATTTACAACAACCGGACATGGAGGTTGGGGAAATGGCGATGAGTTTGTCCCAAAATTAAATCAAATATTTATTGACGATAATAAAGTTTTTGAAATATCTCCATGGCGAACAGATTGTGCAACATATCGTTTAAACAATCCTGCATCAGGGAATTTTGGGAATGGCTTATCCTCAAGTGATTTAAGTCGTTCAAACTGGTGCCCTGGAACACTTACGCCTCCTTATTTTATCCCCTTAACAGGAATTAAATCTGGCAAACACAATATCCGAATAATAATTGATCAAGGCGAAGATGAAGGTAATAGCTTTAATCATTGGTCGGTTAGTGGTGTTATAAGCAGTAAATTTGTCTCTTCGCATTCCAATCAGTACGAATAACTAGTATCGTAGTTCTGATTAGACTCCGATTATCAACCAAGCAAAAAGTAAGCTATTTTGTTAAAATATAGGTAAAACGTACTAATATAGTTTTTACATTTTACTGTCCACTAAGCCTCATTATTCACTAACCACAAGTTCTTTAATTAAGCAACCTGGTTTAATTTTGTCAATAACTTCCAATCCTTCGATAACTTTTCCAAAACAAGTATGGTTTCTATCAAGATGTGCAGTGTTATTACGACTATGGCAGATAAAAAACTGAGATCCTCCTGTATTTCGTCCTGCATGAGCCATAGATAAAACGCCTCGGTCATGATATTGATTTTCTCCGTCTAATTCGCAATCAATTGAATAGCCTGGACCACCCGATCCTACTTTGCTATCACGAATATCTTTTGAGTAAGGACAACCGCCTTGCACAACAAAATCGGGGATAACCCGATGAAATCTTAATCCGTTATAAAATCCCTCTTTTGCAAGTTTAATAAAATTCGCTACAGTTTTAGGAGCATCTTCGGTGTAAAATTCGACTTTCATTACACCTTCTTCTGTTATTATTTCAGCTGTTTTCATATATTATTTATTTTTCCAATTACCAAATTTAAAATTACAATTACTGTATGATTCATCAATATTTACGTACGTGCTTTCTAATTTAGTATTTATCCATTTTTCAATAATCTCTTGTTTAGCCTGATCTAGTGCAAACTGCTGAATTTCCTGATAATCATCCTTAAGGTTTGCCACATGTTTTTCGACTTTTACATCTAGTCTTACAATTTTCATAACTTTTCCACCTCTAGTATTTGCAGCTAAAAAGGCTTTAGAAATATCTCCTTGTTTCATAGTTGCCACCTTTTGAGCAGTATAAGGATCAACAAAGTCATTGCTTAACTTTGCATTTCCATAATAAGGGTTCATAACTTTTCCTTGATTAAACTTAGAGTCTCCATCACTATATTCTTCAACTGCTTTATCAAAGCTCAAAGAGTCGTTTTGTATCATTTGATAAACTTCATTTATTTTAGCTTCTGCAACTTCGAGTTCCTCCACTCCTATTTTTGGGGTTAAAAGAATATGCCTAAAGTTCATCAAGTTACCTTTTTTCTCAATAAATTGGACAATATGAAAACCAAATTCTGTTTCAATAATTCTTGAGACCTCCACAGGGGAAGTAAGGTTAAAAGCTACTGAGGCAAACTCGGGTACTAAATCATTACGTCCAACAAATCCAAGTTCTCCTCCTTTAGTAGCCGAGCCTGGATCTTCGGAATAAAGTATAGCCATTGTTGCAAAGCTTTCGCCATTTAAAACTCTATCTCTAATATCGTTTAGTTTTGACTTTACCTCATTTTTTTGCTCTTCGCTTATCTCAGGGGTAATTACAATCTCGGATAACTCAAAAAATGGCTCTACAACAGGCAAGCTATCTATAGGGATATTCTCAAAAAAATCTTTAACCTCCGAGGGAGTAACTTTCACTTCAGCAGTTAATCCAGCTTGCACTTTTTGAGTTAGCAATTGCTCTTTTATAATGCTTCGGAAATCACTTTTTATTTCGACCAATGATTTATTGTAAAATTCTTCAAGTTTTTTTTCTGACCCTAATTGATTTATAAAAACACTTAATCGTCTATCGAGTTCAGTATCAACTTCTTTTGAAGTAATTTCTACACTATCAGAAATTGATTGTAAGTACAATAATTTTTGGAACATCAACTCTTCAAGGATATCACATTTAAGGTCTTCTGTTTCAAGCTCATACCCTTGAGACCTTATTTGAATATATTGGTTTTCGATATCTGACTTTAGAATTATTTCGTTACCTACTACTGCAATAACTTTGTCAATTACTTCTTGAGCCTGTATGTTTACAAAAATCGACAAGATGCTTAATATTAAGATAGTTTTTTTTAACATATTATTATTTTATAGTTACAGAGCCCGATGAAATTCCTTGCTCTATGAGTTGGTTTTGTTTTTGTAAATATTGTTCTTTTTTCTTTTTATTAATAAGAATTTCTGCTATTTCACTCCGTGCTATTTCAAAGGGCATATAGTCTCCAATTGGTTTATAATCATCAAATTTGATTAGATACCTAAGATCACCTGAAATATTTTCATGAGTTGACTTAAAAAGCAATTGATTAGCATCAAAAGTATCTGCACTTTTTACTGCATCAAGAAACTCTCCTAACTCTGTCCACTCATCAAAAAAATACACTTTTCGACCAGTACCTACACAAAAATCCTTCAATGCTTCTTTATCTTCAAGATTACTATTAAAAAGTTTATTTCTTTCAAGATAATAAGAAGATACATCTACGTCCATAGTCATATAATGTGCTTTTACATAAGTTTTGGCTAAAACGTAATCTTGTAGATGTTTATTATAATAATCCTTTATTTCCTCTTCAGAGATTTTATAATCAATATCATTATATAAATGTTTTTCGCAATAGTAGTATATATACAATTGCTGTCTATAATTATTGATTTTATTTGTAATCGATGCTGTATCAGTAAGAATTTGGCGAGCTTCATGATATAAGAGCCTATCTCCTACCCAAGTATTTATATAATTGGATATTAGTTCAGCACTATCCTCGGCACTAATATTTTTCGGCAACAACTTAATTATATCCTTTCGATATAGGTATTCTCCATTAACTTCGGCAACCATATTTTTGTCAGGTTTAAGTTCTTCCTTTTTCTTACAACTAAGCCCCAACAATATAACAATTGCTAAAACACAAATTATTCGATATCTCATATTATTCAGCAATTCCTTTCAGCACATCGTCATGGATAACGATTTTATACTTAGTATTTAAATCGTCAATCCACTGTTTTTCGAGTAAATTTTGATAATCAGCAGTAATAACCCCTCTTGCTTCGCTTAATGTTTTTATTTGAGGAGCAACAACTTTTATTGAAGTCAAACTTAAATTTTCGACATCCTTAATTATTTTAATATTACCTTCTTTTTCCTCAATATTATTAGATAACAATAATTTATCAACTTTAAGTTTAGCACCTTTTTCACATAATTCATTTTTTACCAAAACAACAGCACTGGTATCTTTCTTGTTAAGTTTAGCAAACATTTTATCTTCCGACCACGATTTTGAGATATATTTAGCTAATTTATTTAATGTTTTTTCATCTTTAACTTGATATTGATTAATCTTGTATCTATATGACCAATAGTACTTTTCTTTATTTTTGTTGTAAAAACTCTCCAGTCCAGTAGTGTCTGTTATTGCTTTTGACCAAACAGTTTTGTCTGTAAGTTCGAAAAGTAAAATACCATCGTGATACTCTTTAATAAGATACCTAAATGCTGGATATTTATCTTCGAGAATCTCTTCTTCATACATCATTATCATTTTGTTTACAAAATTATCAAAAGCTTGATCTATAAATACATTTAAATTTTGTGGATTTTGCTTTCTATTAAATTTTAGTAAATAATTTAAAAAATCTTTTTGGGTATATGTTTTGTCAGCAAAGCTAAGTAATTTGGCACTTAAGTCCATATTTTCGTCAAATTGCCAAGTTCCTTCAAAAATTGAGTCGGTAACAATTTTATAAACGGGCTTAAGATTCTCTCTATACTCAAGTGCATTATATTCTGCTTTAAGTGTTTTAATCACAGACTCTCGACTACGCGAAGTTCTTGCAGTATTAGAAATTTTTGATTTAATATCATGTTTTACTTGGTCAAAAGGTTTTATAGGTTGAATTTCTAGCAATTTTATCAAATGATAACCATAATTTGTTTTTAATATTTCTGATAAGTCGCCAGTTTTCTCTAATTTAAACACAGCATTTTCAAACTCCTTAATCATTTTTCCACCAACACTTATCCAGCCCAGTTCTCCACCTTTTTCGGCAGTACGACGGTCTTGGCTATGTTCTTTTGCAATTTCGGCAAAATCTGCACCGTTTTCTATTTCTCTCTTAAGTTCAAGTAAATCTTCTTTTGCTTTTTTATCCAGATTACTACCCGAGCCTTGAGGAACTACCATCATAATATGAGCAACTTTATAAGTTCCTTTAGCAGGTCGTTTATCGTTTACCTTTAATATATGGTATCCAAAACGTGTACGAAAAGGTTTAGAAAATTCGCCAACATTAGTTTCATACATAAAAGTTTCAAATTCGTAAACTAATCCAAACACTGTACGATATCCAAGATTACCATCATTGTAAGTAATAGACTCATCTTGAGAATGTTTACGTGCAAGATTAACAAAATCTTCGCCATTTTTTAGTTTATCATAAACTTGATTAATTTCATTCCAGGCTTTCAATGTATCATCGGGATTTGCATTAGCATCAGTTTTAATAAGAATATGACTAACCGACACATCATATTGCATTCTCTCATACGCTTCTTCAATTAATTCTTCTTCAACTTTTTTATCAGTTAGATAAGGTTGAGCAAGTTGCGATCTATAACCAGAGAGTTCTTGTTTAAAGGCTCTTGTAGTATCTAATCCTAAAACTTGGGCTTCGTGTACTTTGAGTTTAAAGTTAACAAACAAATCCATATATTCTTTCATTGCTTCATAACTCATAGCATCTACATCTGTATTGTTTTTCTTATAAATGTGCAAAAACTCTTCGGCAGTTACTTTCTCATTATCTATCTCTAACAACACTTTTTCCTGTGCTAATGCAGGTGTTAATAGGCATAATGCAAATAATCCAATTAAAAAATCTTTCATGTTACAATAGTTTTATGTTTGACATCTTTATAATTAATCCATTCTCGAATAATTTGGTGCTTCACGCGTAATAGTTACATCGTGTGGATGATTTTCTGTTACCCCATTTGATGTAATGCGAACAAACTGTGATTTATTGTGCAAATCTTCTATATTTTTTGCACCACAATATCCCATTCCAGCTTTTAGTCCTCCAATTAGTTGATAAATAATTTCATTTATATTTCCTTTAAATGGCACCCGTCCTGAGATTCCTTCGGGGACAAGTTTTTTAATATCATCTTCCATATCTTGGAAATATCTATCTTTTGAGCCCAATTGCATAGCCTCAACCGATCCCATTCCTCGATATGATTTAAATTTACGTCCATTAAATATTATAGTTTCGCCAGGAGCCTCTTCGCTACCAGCAAACAATCCACCAGCCATTATAGAATTAGCACCAGCGGCCATAGCTTTTACAATATCTCCTGAATATCTAATACCACCATCAGCAACAACAGGCACTCCTGTACCTTTTAAAGCATCAGCTACATTCATAATAGCCGATAACTGCGGAACACCAACCCCAGCAACAACTCTAGTAGTACAAATCGATCCTGGTCCTATTCCAACTTTAACAGCATCTGCTCCATTT
The DNA here is from genome assembly GCA_028686735.1 of Bacteroidales bacterium. Taxonomy (GTDB): domain Bacteria; phylum Bacteroidota; class Bacteroidia; order Bacteroidales; family ML635J-15; genus Bact-19. Next base: position 29,215 of record JAQUBO010000012.1, on the reverse strand, counting down.
TTGACCAATAGTTTTGCAGCCTCAGGTGTTGCAATATTACCAACAACAATATCTACATCTTTATATCTTTTTCTAGCTTCTTTTAATATTACATTAACATTTTTTGTATGTCCGTGAGCAGTATCAATAACTAAGGCATCAACGCCTGCATTAACAATAGCTTCCATTCTTTGCAAGCTGTCGCCACTAATTCCAACGGCAGCAGCAACTCTAAGTCGTCCATGCTCATCTTTGCATGATAAAGGACAATCGGTTGCTTTAGTAATATCTTTATATGTTATTAAGCCAACAAGTTTATTGTTTTTATCAACTACAGGTAATTTCTCGATTCTGTGTCGCATAAAAATCTCTTTTGCATGATCTAAGTCTATACTTTGGTCAGTTTTAATAATATTTTTCGCAGTCATAATTTCTATGATAGGCTTTTTCATATCTGTTTGAAACCGCATATCCCTACTTGTAACAATTCCTAATAAAATATTTTGTTTATCAACAACAGGAATTCCTCCGATATTATATTTTTTCATTATTCGCCACACGTCTCCAACAGTTCCCGCAATATTTATTGTAACAGGATCTAATATCATTGCATTTTCGGCTCTTTTCACTTGTTTTACGTGCCAAGCTTGATTTTCGATGCTCATATTTTTATGAATTACACCAATCCCTCCCTCACGAGCAATAGCAATGGCCATTTTACTGTCTGTAACAGTATCCATAGCAGCTGTTACGATAGGAGTATTTAACAAAATATTTCGCGAAAATGCTGTTTGTAAGCTCACCTGAGAAGGCAAAACTTCACTATACGCAGGTATAAGAAGAACATCATCAAATGTAAGACCTTCGAGAACAATTTTACTATTTTCTTTCATGCTACAGATTATTATTATAAAATTTTACGAAAATACAACTTTTTATAAGTCTATCAAAGACTTTTTTTTTAAATTTGTATTATTACAATATTTTTGTTTTGAGCAATTTTAAAAACATACTAGTAAAACATTGGGGTTACGATACATTTCGAGAACCGCAAGAAGAAATTATTGAATCTATTGCTGCTGGTAAAGATACTCTTGGACTTATGCCTACTGGCGGTGGAAAATCAATTACATTTCAAGTTTTTAGCTTGTCTAGACCAGGAGTTTGTTTGGTAGTAACACCACTAATAGCATTGATGAAAGACCAAGTAGAAAATCTACAAAAACGAAAGATTAAAGCAAGTGCCATTTATAGTGGAATGACAAAAAATGAAATCGAAATTGCATTAAATAATGTTATTAATGGAGATTATAAATTTTTATATCTATCGCCCGAAAGATTAAAAAACTTTTATTTTAATGCTCGTCTCAAAGATATGAATGTAAATCTTATCTGCGTTGATGAATCTCACTGTATATCACAATGGGGATATGATTTTAGACCTGCATATCTTGAAATTGCAACAATTCGCGAACAACTCCCTGATGTGCCGGTACTGGCATTAACTGCTACAGCAACTCCCGAAGTGGTTGAAGATATTCAGGAGAAATTGCAGTTTAAAGAAAAAAATGTTTTACAAAAAAGTTTTGAACGCAAAAATTTAGTTTACTATGTAATTAATACCGAAGATAAAATACGTCAATTATTTAAACTTGTTACAAAAATTGAAGGTAGTGCAGTTGTGTATGTGCGAAATAGACGAAAAACCCGAGAATATGCAGCATTATTACAAAAATATAGATTCTCGGCAGATTATTATCACGCTGGAATTGATGCAAAAGTTCGTGCTGCAAAACAAACTGCGTGGCAATTAGGGAAAATCAGAATAATGGTATGCACCAATGCTTTTGGAATGGGCATTGATAAACCTGATGTTAGATTAGTTGTGCACATGGATCTTCCCGACTCATTAGAGGCATACTTCCAAGAAGCTGGTAGAGCAGGTCGTGATGGAAAAAAAGCCTGGGCATTTTTATTATCAAATGACTCCGATAAAGCTCAAGTGAAAAAAAATATCACAATGGCTTTCCCAGAGCTAAAAGTTGTTATCAACATATATAATTCGATTTGTAATTACTTAAATATTACTATTGGTGCTGCCAGGGATACCGAATTCCCTTTCGATATATATGATTTTGCAAAAAAATTTAAATTTAATGTGCTTACAATATATAACTCACTTAAAATTCTACAATCTACAGGGCTTGTCTCCTATGCCGAAGATACAAACACAACTTCGAGGATTATTTTTATTGTTAATCGGGAAGACTTATATCGTTTCCAAATCGAAAATCAAAAACTGGATGATTTTATAAAACTTGTTTTACGAACATATACAGGTGTGTTTACTGATTATGTGCATATTAGTGAAGATTATCTAGCAAAAAAAGCTAATGTAAAAACCGAAACAATTATTCATTTATTTAAAATCTTACAACAGTATAAAATTATTAAATATATTCCTCGAATACAAAAGCCTATTATACACTTTACAGCAGAGCGTCTCGAAGAAAAAGCTATACGTTTTGATAAAAAAGATCTCGAAACTCAAAAAACAAGAACCCTTGGCAGGTTAAATGCAATGCTGCTATACGCTACAAGTACAAACAAATGCAGAAGCCAACAGTTATTAGCATACTTTGGAGAAAAAGATACAGTTCGATGTGGTAATTGCGATGTATGTACTCGCCGTAACACTCTGGAATTAAGTAAGTATGAATTTGATATTATTTTAGAACAAATCAAAAATATTATTAACTTAGAGCCTTGTTTATTAAATAAAATGATTGAAAAAATAGAATTTGACGAATCAAAAATTATAAAAGTGGTACAATGGTTATTTGAAAATAAAAAAATAAAATATGATGACAAACAAAGATTACAATGGATTAAAACCTAATATAAAAGCAACTATTACATTATTGGTTTTTATTGTAACATTTGGTTTTATAAGCTCGTGCTCACCCGAAGAAATTGCTGACTCTAAGGATGTTAACCAAAGTAAAATATATCAGGCATATTGGGTTGAGTATGATGCAGGTGAAAGCGATTTTTATAATATTGAAGCTCAATTTCGGTTTGGTGGTGCTAATGGAACTACGCTTAGTTTATCGGAGCCAAGCAAAGTAAGTGTGAATAAAAATGAAATGAACAAAGACATAGATATGTTTCGTGGATGCTATTATAAAACTAAATTGCAAAATCTAACTGATTGTGTCTTTTCGTTTAAAGATACTGAAGAAAAGGTATATATTAATAAGTGTATAATTCAAAAAATAGAACTAAAACCAGTAAATCAAATTGAAACTGATACAAACTATGAGATTGAATGGATAGGAAATCCAATTTCACAAAAGGAAGAAGTTTTTGTTATAATAGAAGATCAGGATAATAATACCGTTAAGTTTTCAACTGCAATTGTTGGTAGCAAAGCTATAAAACTAAAATCCAGAGATATGCAAACCCTAACTGAAGGGAAAGGACATATATACATATATCGAACGTGCTTATCTGGATTACAACAAACCACCGATGAAGGAGGTAAAATTTATTCAGAATATAAATCAAAAAAACAATCTATTGATATTGTTACAAATACCGAAATTACTAAATTATGAAAAAAAACAGCTTAATAATATTACTAAGTATAGCAGGTTTATCACAACTATTTATGTTTTGTGGTAAAACCGATACCGACAAAGAGTGGGAACAAAAAATACAAGCCTTTTGGCTTCCCGTAAATAATGAATACAATGTTATGGTTGATATGCCATCATATTTATTTCTTGATAATAATAGAGGAGCTTCATTTTACACAAGTTTTGAGACTCCAGATAGTTTTAGTTGGGAAATATCTCGAAGCCAATTAAAGATTTATTATGACGAAGCTCCTTCATACTATTATGGTTACGACAAGTATAATAGTAGGTATCTTTTTAGAATAAATTCTTTTAATGATACATTAATTGACATTGTTCAATATCTTAATTCAGGCTTCCAAAAGGATTATTATTTTCTAAAAAGCGATATGTTAGATCCAGAAGAAGACTTTTAAATTAATTAAAACTCAAATAAAGCTGTTTTTTGTGGTGAGTTTCCTTTGCTAACAACATTCAAATTATTGATAAATCCAAGTAAGAAACACTAAGTCCCGCAAGGATAACATATTAGTTAAGACTTAGTTAGTGCCTGTATTGACAAACACTAGGTAGGTTCGCAAAAAGTTTTAGCATCTGCAAACTTTCTTATTTGTGATAAGCTTGTCGAATTATCAAACACTATTGTTCGTAAACACGGTTATTGCAAATATTAAAAAAAGTTGGTTTAATAATTAAGAGCACGCATTTCAAAATGAGCTTTTGGATGTTTACAAGCAGGACAAGCATTTAAAGCTTTTTTTCCAGTATGCACATATCCACAATTACGACAATACCACTCTATTGGCTCTTCTTTTTCAAACACAATATCTTTTTCGATATTATCTAGCAGTTTTAGATATCTTTTTTCGTGTTCAACTTCTACTTTTGCTATCATTTTAAAAGATGTAGCAATATCTTTAAAACCTTCTTTTTCGGCCACTCTAGCAAATTCAGGATACAGTTCTTCCCATTCTTCGCGTTCGCCCATTGCAGCAGCTTTAAGATTTTCGATAGTAGTAGCTTCTACCCCTGCAGGATACATTGCTGTAATTTCGACAGCCTCGCCTGTATCTAGGTATCTAAAAAACACTTTTGCATGTTCTAATTCCTGCTCTGCAGTTTCTAAAAATAATGATGCTATTTGCTCATAACCTTCTTTTTTAGCAATTTTAGCAAACATTGTGTAACGATTTCTTGCTTGAGATTCTCCAGCAAATGATTTTAATAAATTTTTTTCGGTTTCTGTTCCTTTAATTCTACTCATAATTTAATTATTTTTAAGTTAATAAATAATTTAATACCCACGTCTAAAAGCAGTTATTTCATTTGGCTTTAAATAAAAAACATTTACATTATCTAAAGCTGGTTTCGAATATTTAAACTTATCTCTCCCCGAGTATTTTCTCATCACCATATTCAGTACTTTTTCTTTTTCACTATTATCATCAATAAAAACAACTTTTCCTTCACATAGCACTGATTTAAATTTCATTGAATATGAGCATGCAACATCTTTATGTCTGATATTTAACAAGTCATCAGAAAAAAATGACACACATACTTGAGGATTTTGATTTAATATGTCAATTTTACGCCCAAACGGAGCACCATGAAAATAAATAATCCCGTTATCGTAAGAAAAATTCATAGGTACACAATACGGCTTTCTATCACTATCAACCATAGCAAGAGAGCAGGTGCTAGCTGCATTTATAATTGCCGCTATTTCATTATAATCGGTAACTTGGATTTTCTTCATTTTAATAATAATTATAAATCTGCATAAAATTAAACTTTTTATTTATATTTTTGTTACTATATATATAATAATTTTGTAAACAATTAAAAAAATTAAAGATTATGTTGAAACCAAAAGTAGAAAAAATTTTAAATGAGCAAATTCAAAAAGAAGGGTATTCTTCTTTTTTATATTTAGCAATGGCAAGTTGGGCCGAAGGTCAAGGTATGGCTGGAGTAGCTCAATGGCTTTATGCACAAGCGGAGGAAGAAAAAATGCATATGTTAAAATTTGTTGATTATATCAATGAAAGAAACGGTAGAGCAATTATTCCTGCAATTGATAAAGCCCCAGAGGACTGGAAAGATATTTTTGTATTGTTTGACGAAGTACTTGAACACGAAAAGTACATTAGTGAAAGCATTAACGATATATTAGCACTAGCTATTAAAGAAAACGATTTTGCAACTCAAAATTGGATACAATGGTTTGTAACAGAACAAATAGAAGAAGAAAGTTCTGCCCAAAACGTTATCGACAAACTAAACCTCATAGGAAAACATAATTTATACGTTTTCGATAGAGACATTATGAATTTAAGAGTTGAAGAATAAAAAATTCTCGTTATAACACCTTAGGGCTTATTAAATAATAAAGTATAATGAACTAATAAACTTTTGTTAATTGTCGAGGAACTAAATTTATATAATAGCCTGTGTTTCCACGCTAATAAAAACACTTGGAAACAATAAAAAGTAACAAAAGAATAAAAGATAAAATCGTAATAACTGATTAATTATTTAACAAGACCTAAGGTGTTATTTTTAGCATAAATCATAATATTTATTAATAATAAGTTTTCACATTATTTTAATATCTTTGATTGCATTGAATTTTAACAATACTTTTAGTAAATACCGATATGAAATTCTCACCAGAAAATTACAAAATCAAAGATGAAAGGATGAAACCTTTTATCGACATCGAAGAAATCGAAAACTTCCTTGAAGAGACAAAACAACCAACAGCGGACGATGTTAAAAAAGTAATTGCGAAATCGCTCGATAAAAACAGATTAACTCTTAGGGAAACTGCCATTCTTATCAATGCTAACACTCCAGAGTTAATACAACAAATAAAAGACGGAGCCAGAGAACTAAAGGAAAAAGTATATGGCAATAGAATAGTTTTATTTGCACCACTTTACATCGGTAATAAATGTAAAAACAACTGCCTTTACTGTGGTTTTAGAGCAACGAATAAAGATGCTCAACGCAAAACTCTGTCAGACAAAGAAATAATAAAAGAAATTGAAGCTCTTGAAGATAATGGTCAAAAAAGATTAATACTTGTATATGGTGAGCATGACTCGTATAATCCTGATTACATTGCTCATACAGTAAAATTAGCTTATGATGTAAAAAAAGGTAGAGGCGAAATCAGAAGAGTTAACATAAACGCTGCTCCATTAGATATCGAAGGCTTTAGAACTGTACAAAGGTCAGGGATTGGGACTTATCAGGTTTTTCAAGAAACTTATCACGAACCAACATATCAAAAATATCATCTTTCGGGGCCAAAAAAAGATTACAATTATCGACTAACCTCATTAGACAGAGCTCAAGAAGCTGGTTTAGATGATGTTGGTATAGGTGCTTTATTTGGTCTTTACGATTGGAGATTTGAAGTAATGTCGCTTGTACGGCACACAAATCATTTTGAGGCATGCTATAATGTTGGACCTCATACGATATCATTTCCTCGCATTAAAGATGCCTCTGGCTCACAAGTTGACGAAAAGTATCTTGTTAATGATGAAGAACTAGTCAGAATAATCGCAATTTTAAGACTTGCTGTGCCATACACAGGATTAATATTAACAGCTCGTGAAACCGCACAAGTTCGCGACGAAGTTATCAGTTTTGGTGTTTCACAAATTGATGGAGGAACAAAACTTGAGCTTGGTGCCTACGCTGCTTCGCTAAACGAAGAGCAAAACCTAAATAAAGAGCAGTTTGCAATTAACGATGATAGATCCCTTGCCGAAATTGTGGAAGAACTTATTGAAAAAAACTTCCTACCCTCATTTTGCACAGCATGTTATAGGTTAGGTAGAACTGGAGAACATTTTATGGAGTTTAGCGTTCCTGGTTTTATTAAACGCTATTGTACGCCTAATGCAATTCTTACACTTACCGAATACCTAGTAGATTATGCTACTGAAGAGGTTGCAGCAAAAGGATGGGCGTTGATTAATAAAGAAATAAATCAACTTGAAGATGCTAAACTTAAAGAGCAGGTCAGTGAAAAAGTTGAGAAAATTAAAAACGGAGAACGTGATTTATACTTTTAAAATATGGAAACAGAAATTAATATTGTAACAATAAAAGTCCTGGATAGAATTAAAGAGGCTGGCAGATTACAAAATACCTTGTCAGAGTTCTCCTCAATTATAAATACCAGGTTTGGCTATCACGAATTGAATGATATGAAATGTAGTCGTACTGGACTTATTATTCTTGAACTCAAGGGACCAGATGATAATGCACACAGTTTGATTAAAAAACTACAGGATATTGGCGGTATTTTAGTTAAAACAATGACTTTTAAAAACTAATTTAATATGGAATACGAAATTATTGGAATTCTCGTAAGAAATCCTGAAATCGGAGCAAAAAAATTGCAAGAGGCACTTACACTTTATGGCTGCGTAATCAGAAATAGAATAGGCATTAACAGGCACGAAGTAAAAGGTGGAATTATTATTCTTGACATAGCAGGAGACAAAAAACAAATCGAACTGTTTTTAAAAGAACTAAGCAATATCAAGGGAATTGAGTATCAACACATTAATCTATAATAATCAAAATGACTAAAATTCTTGCAATTTCTGAAGCAAACGCTATAGCTTTTCATGCTATGGCAATAATAGCCGCATCTAAAACCTCCATAAATGCTGTGAAAATTGCAGAAATTACTAAGTCTTCCAGACATCATACTTCTAAAATTTTACAACGCTTAGCAAAAGAAGGACTCTTAGTTTCAACCAGAGGTCCTGCTGGCGGATTTATCTTAAAAAAACCTGCTAACGAAATAAAGTTAATAGAAATCCTCGAAGCAATCGAAGGAAAAGTCGCAGAAAGAACATGCCCAATTGATAATCCTATTTGTCCTTTTGGCACTTGCCTAATGGGAGACATTTGCTACGAAATTAGTAAAACAATGTTAAATTACTTAAAAGAAAATAACTTACAGTATATCGTTGAAAATGTCAATCCTGAAAAAAATTTATTTTAATTATGAAGATACTTGCACTTTCTGAAGCAAATATTTTAAGCTTTCACAGTATTGCACTTATTGCTGCTACAGAAGATAAGGGAATAAACGCCCATAAAATATCTAAACTTACAAACTGCTCAAGAAATCATTTATTTAAGGTTCTTGAGGATCTTATAAAAGCGAAATTAATATATTCGACCAGGGGTCCGCTTGGTGGCTATTTTTTAAATAAACCTGCTGATACAATTTATTTACTCGATGTTTTTGAAGCTTTAAATGGTAAAGTTAATGAAGAAGAAATTTGTGTTGGACGAAACAGAAATGAAAAATCATTTATCTTCTTTGAGCAACTCTGTGAAGAATTAACTACTAAATTTTTAAATTACCTAAAAACTACAAAAGTATCAGATATTAAAGACCATGCAGGTAAAATTTTAAAATAATTAACAACTGTCCATGGTGAGCAAAATGTGCTTTAGAACAATCCACAACCAAGACACTAACTACATTGACAAACACTATTTGAATGCAGATTCAGAAAGTCCAGCCCCTTTAAGACTAAGTTCATTAAAATAATCAGGAACATTTTTACCAGTTAGTTTATCAACATATAACTTAGCAAGATATTGACTTAACATAAACCCATGTCCGCGTAAACCAGTCATCAAACCATTTTCAGGATCAACAATATATCGTGGTTCAACATAATATCCAGACCAAACCGCCTGAAAACCAACACTTGATAATTGTGGTATCCAATCAACAAATACTTCGGACACAATTTCCAAAAAATCTTTACTATTTATTCGCAAGTCTTTATCTGTTTGCAGAGCCTCAACTACTGGAGAGGCACAACCAATAATTTGACCAGTTTCAGCAAGTTGTTGCCCATAAACTGCTGCAAAACCTTTGTATTTTCTTCGGTCGATAAGCATATCTAAAGTATTTCCATCTTTTCCAAGATATGGTAAACGCCGAGTTATAAATGCCTGATGTTTTACTGGATATAAACCTGTTTCAATGTCTAATTTTGCAGCAAATTTATCAGCAGTTGGTCCTAAAGCATTAACAAAATGTTCTGTTTCATACTCGATATAATCGCCATTATGATTTTTAACGAGAGCAATTATATTTTTCCCTTCACGATTAAGATCTATCAACTCACAATCTTCAAGAATTTGGCCTCCTTTTTCTAGTCCAATTTTTCTTATAAGATCAATTGTTCTGCCAGGAGTTGCCTGCCAACAATCATGCGTAATAAGTGCAGCATTATATGTGCTAAGTTTTGCATTAAAAAACGGAGATATTTCTTTTACAAAATCTTTTTTATCAACAAGAAAAGCATTAGACCATTTTTTTGAAGTCTCAAGAGCTTTATATGTGTCTTGATCATGTGCAAAACTAACATATCTAATAGGTTTATAATCAATATTGCCAATGTTCTGCAATTCTTCAAATATCTCTTTGTTTTTCATTGCAATATCAGCTAGTGCTGGCAATGAGAAAGCTGGACGACCACCGGCAATATTTCGCCAAGATGCACCTCTATCTTTATTTATCAAAACAGGATTAAGTCCAGCTTCTGCCATATATCTAAAAACTGAACAACCTGCGATTCCGCCACCTGCTACAAGAGTTTGCACTTTAATTCTCTTATTAGATTTTTTGGCAGTATTTGTATATATTTTCTCAGAATTATGTGGCAATAATTCTCCCATAGAAACCTGATTTGAAAGAGGTCCACGCGGAGTTGCATCCCCAACAATCTCAATATTGTAAGCACCAATGGTTTGTTTCAAACGCTTAATACATCTTTTACCACGACAGGCTCCCATTCCTAAACGGGTTGTATGTTTAATCTCATCAACAGATATAAATTTGCGATCACCAATTACATCAAGTATTTCATCCAATTTAACATCATCACAGTGGCAAATGTAAGTTTCTGACGGATGTATAGTTTTTGATTTACTAATTTTCAGGGGTTCAGGATAATTATCTTTAACAATAAAGCCACGAGCTTTAGTTAAATTTTCGCCAGAAAGGTCAAGTGCCTTAACTCTTGCGACATTTGTTTTGTTAGGTTTTTTTAAGATTTTTTCGATAACTCCCTCACCAACTTTATTCCCATTATTATCAACTAAAAATACTTGCTTACCTTCGTTAGCCTCATATTCAATTGGCATAAATATCCAATTTTTCTTTTCACTATACCCAAAAATAGCTAACCCTGGACATTGATAAACACAATCCATACAACCAACACATTTTTCGAAATCGATATGAGGCACTGTACTTGTCGAAGTTTTTGTAATTGCACCATGAGGACATGCAAATTCGCAAGGATTACAAGCAAAGCCATACAAACAATCTATAAGGACATAAGGTTTAGCTTCGGCTCTTTCTCGCGAAGGTTTAAATGGCGATTCAATCACACGTTCAGGATGCTGTTGAGAGTCGATGTATTCTTTTGATACAGCAAGATAATCATTATAATTATATCTTACTCCCATACTCTCGATTACTTCGTAAGCAGCTTGTTTTCCACGCAACACAGCACTTGTCCCCTCGCCTATTCGCAGAGCATCACCAATTGCATGAGCATTTCTACCAAAGAGTAAACTTCCTTTAATCATTAGTTGATCGTCGGCAACAAGTCCAGTACAAATATTAATCGCATCAATATCTGTTATTAGCATTTCTGTGCCAGATACTGGTTTAAAATTCTCAGATTTAGCAATTATAGCCCCAGTAACACCCGTATAATCATCATTAGGAATCGCTTCTAGTAAAATATAACCAGTCATTACAGGAATCCCCAACCTACGAACCCTATTTGCTTGAACAGGAAAGCCTCCTTCGTGTGGCATAGCCTCTATAATGGCCTTAACATTTGCTCCTGCTTGCATTAGTTGATATGAGGTAAGATAACCTATATTTCCAGCACCAACAGTTAAAATGTTTTTGCCGAGCAATGTAAACTCATTGTTCATCATTTTTTGAACTACCGCAGCAGTATAAACCCCCGGGACATCATCATTTTTAAAACTAGGCATAAAAGGGATTGCCCCTGTTGCCACTATCAAATGCTCAGACTGAATATAAAATATTTCGTTTGTCGTAATATTTTTAACAGCAAGTTTTTTATCTTCAAGTATATCCCAAACCACAGAACTTAGCATTATTCCATCTCGATTATCTCCGGCTAAAGTTTCTGCAATTTCAAAACCCCTCATACCACCAAATTTCTTCTCTTTTTCAAAAAAGAAAAACTGATGCGTTTGCATAAGAAACTGACCACCGATTTTATCATTATTATCAACTACAATATTTGAAATATTATGTTCATTTAATAATTCACGAGCTGCAAGACCAGCTGGTCCAGCACCAATTATAGCAACGTCTGTTTTATAAACAGCAAGTTCATTTTTATATTTATCGGTATCAATACTAGGTGTATAGTCTTTCGGAATTTCACATACTTCTTTAACCCCATCGACTTTAGTTATGCAAATACGCTTAATCTTGCCATCTACAAGCATTTCACAAGCTCCACATTTACCAATTCCACATTCAAGAGATCTATTTCTGTTATCGAGAGAATGACTATGCACAGGATACCCTGCTTGGTGTAAGGCTGCCGCTATAGTAAAACCCAGATTACCAGTAATATCTTTACCATTATACTTAAAAGTAACAAGATTTTCTACAGGTACATCTAATATTGGATGTTTATGAATTTTTTGCATATACTCTATTATAAAAAACAATTAAACTTCAAAATTGCATTTTATAATAGATTTATTTTATGAGTTTTGTCAGATTTTTATATTTTTATCTTTGTGCATTGACAACAGAGTTATAAAACTCGCCAAGCTCTTCTTTTCTTTTTTCGACTAGTTTGTGCCATCTTACTCCTTCAATAGCACCTTCCAAAGAAAACAACACACTTCTACTGGTGTTTTTATTGTTTGCTAATAATCTAAGAAATGTTTCTTCTGTGCCAAGTTCTACTAATTCTTCGAAAGACGTAATGCCAGCGGCTTCAAGTTTTAGTTCTAAGACCTTCCCAATATTGTGTACTCCAGTTATTGCCATAATTAAGATACTTTTAAATTAATCGATTCGCTCATCATTAAAGACCAAAAATAAATTTATTTTTTTTAAAACACAAATATAATTGTTTTTTTTATATTAACAACAGCTTTAAAAAATACTAAATGTTATAAGTACGTGTTTACTTGTAATCTAAATTCTGTTTATAGTTCGTAATATACCAAGAATAAATATAGTTTTTCATCTCTTCGACCCTTAATTCAGGGCTTTTTTTACTACTTTTGACAGATACACAAGCTTCGTTACTTAATAAATAATTAATTATTCCTGTATTATAAAATAAGTGTTTTTCATTTGTATCATAATATCCTGGATTTAGCCAAATAATATATAATTCGTAACCTCTCGAAATAAAAAAATCAAAGTTTTTTTTAACATCTTTATGATATAGAAACGAAGACAAGACTATTTTTGGACATTCCTCAGGGAGAATATACTCCAATTTTGTTTGTCTTTCTAATGAAGATCTATTTATCAAGAATACTGGAATTTTAATATCATGTACTACAAGTGGTCGTATGTTTTTACCAGTATGTACATTCTTTTTGAACAAAATTTTCCATGTTGTTGTTTTACCAGAACCTGGATTACCTAACACACCAACTAGTAGTTTCTTTTGCATACTTACAAATTTTTTATAAATATACAAAAAAATCGAAAGCCCCTACATTATTTACATGTTTTTTTATTTTGAGTTATATATCACTATCTATATATAATTAATAACATATTATTACTTTCAATGTCTTTTCAGAAGTGTAAATTCGGTATTAAGGAATAACACATATATAAGCTTACACGACTTAGGCTGAGATTTTTGCTGTCTCATATAAGTATAAGTAATGAGTCTTGATTTTTTTTTAAAAGTATGAGTGTAATGTAACACACCGAGCTAGGTCAAAATAAAGAAATCTGACATTATAGACACAACTACTTATTCAATTTCTTTATTATCCAATCTTTCTTTCCAAATAAAAATTTCATCTTTAGTATTTGGTCTAATATAATCAAACCACATAAAGTCTTTTAAAACCACTTGTTCATTGGTAACTTGTTCTATTGGAATAGTTTCGCCATCGGGTTTATCGTAAAACCATATATTTTCAATTTTATTATCTTCAAAAAATATTGTCATTTTACTGCTTACTACTTTATTTAGTGCTACTATTTGATTTATCTCGTCATCAACCACAAAATATATTGTTTGACAATCATTTATTAGTTTCACTTTTTGTATTTTCTTTTCCGCAATATATCCTATAATTTTTCGACTTTTCATTTGGTTATAATGAATTGAGTCATATTGTTGAATTGTAAAAGCATTTTCGTCAAGATAAAACATATCGGGTTCGTTATTTACAAAGTGGACCGTAATTTTATCAGCAATGATTTGATTATTATCCGACCATAATATTGGGTCATAAAACATTTCGGCGATAGAATCTCTTGACATAAAAGAAAGTGAGTCGCATCTAGCCTGCATATCTGATTTAAAGACCTGCACTTTACGAAAAGCCCTAATCAATCGGTTATCCGCCGTATCGACAGTAATATAAACTGTATCGGAGTGCATAAATATACTATCACCATCGGTAACATAAACAACTAAAGTGCTATCTGTAAGCATTGCTTTTTGCGGTCGTTCATAATAATATCCAAAATTCCCAAATGCCAATAAGTTTTCGGCAGTATCGACAACAGAAACATTATCAAGAGCCTCGCCATATAGTATTTTTCGATCATAATAAAGGCTGTCTCCTTTAAGATAATTAGTTCCAGACCTTAACCAGGCATTTTCCGAAAAAGCAGCAATATCTGTTCTAGTATTGTAATAGCCATTTTCGCAATAAATAAAATTTGAGTCTGCTACAATATCAGTAGGTCCATAAAAATATGATATAGCAGAGTCTGTATTATATCTTAAAGTATCCGAATAAATATCATACTGCGGATTAACTAAAACAACAGTATCAACCGCATAATAATCGTTTTTTTTGGTAAAATAGTATCCTCGTCTTGAGTAAACTTTATTATTATCATGAAAAATCTTACCTCCATTAAAATAATAGGCCATATCACGGTTTCTATCATAATCAAGCGAGTCAGTAAGCAGTAATGACTCTCTGTGTCTTAAAATTACAGAGTCTCTCATTTTTGCAATTTTATTATTACCATCATACTCAAGATATTTCCCAATAAATAAGATAGTGTCCCCCTGCCTAATTCTCACATTACTATATGCTTCTATAGTGTTATTGTAGTCATAAAAATATGCTGAATCGCAAAACATAAAAGCTTCTTCATGTTTAAACACTACTTTTCCTAATAGTTTTTTTGCTCTTACTCCAGTACTTTCGTCATATTCCAAGCTATTTGCATGGATTATTTCAACTTTTGTTGGACTCTTATCATTATCTTCGGTTTGTGCACAAATATTGAAACAAAGGATTATTCCAAGTATGGTAATACTAATTATTTTAAGTGTTTTGGACATTATTTATTTTAACAGTTCGTCAATTATCTGCTCAATACTTATGCCATCTGCTTCTGCTTTATAATTTTTTATAATACGATGCCTAAGAATAATTTTTGCAACAATCTTAACATCCTCAATATCAGGAGAGTACTTTCCTGTAAGCACCGCATGAGTTTTTGCACCTATCACTAAATATTGTGATGCACGTGGACCAGCTCCCCAGTGTAAATATTTTCTCACTATTTCGTGAGCAAATTCAGAATCTGGTCGCGTCATATTTGCTAATTTAACAGCATACTCTAAAACATTATCATTGATAGGAACTTTTCTTATTAGTTTTTGAAAGAAAATTATCTCTTCGGCAGTTAGGACTTGTTTAAGTTTAAAATCTTTATCAATCGTTGTATTTTTTACTACCGTTATTTCATCTTTTAATGATGGGTATCCAACCATAATATTAAACATAAACCTATCGAGTTGTGCTTCGGGAAGAGGATAAGTTCCTTCTTGCTCAATAGGGTTTTGAGTAGCCATAACAAAGAAAGGCTCATCTAGTTTGTACTCTGTACCAGCAGCTGTAACCGATCTTTCTTGCATAGCTTCCAAAAGTGCTGCTTGAGTTTTAGGAGGTGTACGATTTATCTCATCTGCTAAAATAAAATTCGCAAAAATCGGTCCTTTTACGAATTTAAATTGTCGATTTTCGCCTAAAATTTCTGTACCAATAATATCCGAAGGCATTAAATCGGGGGTAAACTGAATTCTTTTATTTTTAAGTCCCAAAACTTCAGCAATCGTTGTTACCAACATTGTTTTTGCCAAACCTGGCACACCAACTAGTAAACAATGTCCTCTACTAAAAATTGAAATCAACACTTCTTTAATAACTTGATCTTGGCCATATATTTTTTTGCCAATTTCTTTAAGAAGCTCATCATACTTACTTCTCAACTCATCTAGTGCTGCAACATTATCTTTATATTCAGTCATAATAATAAAAGAAATTTAATTATTTTATAACGAGCAAAGGTAATTATAATTGTATTATGAAAAAAGATGTGATATTGATTTTAAAAAAAATATTGTATTTTTGCAAAAAAAGATAATTATGATACAACGAATTCAAACCTTATATTTATTGTTAGCTTTAATCTGTATGGGATTATTATTGTATTTTCCCTTTGGCGAAATTGTAACAAAAACATCAGAAACCATTAGCTTAAGCGTAAAAGGATTTAATTATCAGCAAAATGGAGAAACCCAGAGTTTCTCTCTGTTACCATTAACAATAGTGTTATCAATCAGTATTTTTACAACACTAATAAGTATATTTTTATTTAAAAAACGTATGCTACAAATACGTATCAATGTCTTTAATTTAATTATTCAAGTTGGTAGCATTGGTTTGATGTTTTATTTTTTATTTCAAGCAAATAAACTTGTTGGTGAAGCATGGACAACTCATATATCAATTATTTTACCTGCAATAGCAGTTATTTTTACTTATTTGGCAATAAGGTCTATTGGAAAAGATGAAGCCTTGGTTAGATCTATCAGTCGCTTGAGGTAGTTCTTAAGTATCTCTGTCATCTATTCTGCAAGTCTTAAACTCGAACATTCTGAACAAGACACTGACTGTATGGACAAACACTAAGTAATCCGAAATTAACATTTTTATAAAAATTAGAGGTAAGGTTTTCTACTAATAATCACTAAAAACGACATAATAAGATTAAATAAAATAATCGCAATTACGCCAACAGTATAGTTATTAAGCTTATATCCTAAAATATCAATATAAGAACAAAGGAAAATTTCAGAGTTTTGAGTGTAATATGGTGGAAAATAAGATGGTATAAAACGCCTTTGTATTTCATTATCTAAGACAACAAAAGGATTGGAATAATAATTTTCTACAATTTTATCTATACTTCGATTTTTGAAATTCACATTATTTTTTTGATAATTAAATTTATCTGACATTTTCTCGATAACAAGCTTGCTTTGATTTTCATAATACAACTGTATTGTTTTTAAATCTTCTAAAAAACACACACTAGTATTTTCTGGCATAAGTAAATTCTTTTCCTTTTCAACTTTAAGCAAGTCAATAGCCTGCAAACTATCTTTAACATAAACATCACTTAGAGCTGGTATAAAATAATCCAAGTAATACGATGCCTCATATAGCATTGTCTTTTCTCGGATTGTGCCATTATATTTATCATCAAACCGATACATTTCTGTAATTAATGAGTTTACTCCATGATATGCTGGAATTAATAATGAAAATTTTGGCACAGCAGTTTTTATGCTTCTGGAGTTAAATTCATCAAATTTAATTAATACTCCCGAAAACACCATATTTACAACAATAATCAATGGGATAATTAAATAAACAACAGAACTAGATTTTGCAATTCTGCTTAAAAATAAACCACCGATAGCCCCCCATAAATTTAATAAGCAAACTATCACAAAAATATCTTTAAAAACAAAATTCATTTTAAGTAGAACTATTGCAGGAAACACCAAAAGAAAAGCTTGAGGGACACTCCAAATAATATATTTTATTATTCTTGAAAGACATAGAGAGAAATCTTTATTGATAAAATAATTTTCGGCATTATGAAAATCTCGAAGTGCGATAAATTCATTTGAAGAGCTTACCAATCCAGTAAAAATGGCTGTTATTATCGTCATTAACACCCAAACAGGAATATTAGGATTAAAATAATACGAATATCCAAATTGATTGCTAAAACGCGATAAGTATGCAAACATCCCCCCTGCTATTAAAGGTATTATTATCAATAAACTTGTTCGAGCAAAGTTTTTACAATCAATTTTAAAACTAAGTTTTAATTGCGAAAAAATAGAGTGAAATATATTTGTTTTTATGTTTTTGTTTCGTATAATATTTTTGGTTACCATAGGATTTTCTGGTAAAACAAATTTATTTTTCTTGTACTCTTTATACCAAAAATCTTTCTCATTATTATTTTTGCCTCTATCAACTAATTCTAACAAAATCGAAGGATTACGCGTTTTTTCTAATAGTGATAATTTATCAACACTATTTGTTTTTTTTCTTAAATACTCTGCTGCGGATATAGGGCTTCCTGAATAAATCACAAATCCTCCTTCATCTATAATAATAATTCTATCAAACAAATTTAAACTATCAAAATC
The DNA here is from genome assembly GCA_028686735.1 of Bacteroidales bacterium. Classification (GTDB taxonomy): domain Bacteria; phylum Bacteroidota; class Bacteroidia; order Bacteroidales; family ML635J-15; genus Bact-19. Next base: position 10,797 of record JAQUBO010000012.1, on the reverse strand, counting down.
GGGTTGATGTACCGAGGCAACAATAAGTTTTCCTGTTTTTGATATTTTTTTTAGTATTGACAAAACACTAAATGAGTCGTTTGAAGCCAAGCCACTTGTAGGTTCATCCAGAATAAAAACATCAGGATTTGCAAGCAGCTCCATAGCTATTCTCAAGCGTTTTTGTTGCCCTCCAGATAACTGTCCAGAATCATGTCTGTTTTTAATAGCTATTTTATCTAAGTCGTTTTTCAAACCAACTGCCGAGCTTACAGTATTAATATTGTTTTGCCAATTTTTCTTTTTTATCTGCAAAAACTCTAATCTTTGTTGTAAGTGTTCACGAATTGTAAAAAACGGAATAAAGCTAAAAGATTGTTTTAGATAACTAAATACTGGGTCTCTCGCTTCTTGACTTTCTTTATGAACAATAACCTCTCCTCCACTATCTGATTTACAATTACTTAAAACATCTAACAATGTTGATTTACCAGCACCGCTTTTACCAATAACACCAACAAACTCTCCGCTTTTTAGTTTTAAATTAGTTTTATGTAAAATTGTTTTTTTACGTTTTACTACATTAATATCTTTAAAATAAATACTAAAATCACTCTCTTTTTTAGCCTCTATCCTATCTACAAAATCATCAAAGAAATATTTTAGTTGGTTTTTATAGCTTATTACCGACGTTTTTAATGCAAAACATATTTTTTGGGGTGCAAAACTAACTGTGTCAATGTTTAAATTTAGATCCGTCAGATTTTTTACTGCAAAAACGCCGTTCGAGAAGTACAAATACTCAATAAATTGATTTTTTTTCAAGTCCAGGTTAAAAACATTAGTACATTCACTATTTTCAAAGAACGCAATTAAATTGTCGGTATCAGCTATCTCAATTTTATAAATATCGCTAATTAAATATATAAATTCCAAAGAATTTATTAGGTCTGATGTTTCGGAAATAAGTCTAATAAGATTAAAGACAAGCACAGCTTTTTCTTCTTGAGAGAGAGCTTTAGATGTTTCCTCGCAGTATTTTATCAGTTTAACAGAATTTAGTGAGAGTTTTTTATCCGATACTTGTGACGAAAACTCATTAAGATAATTATCAAAAAGCAACAAAAAGCTATTGATAAACTTAGGGTCGAGATAATCAAATAAAAAACTCTCGAAGTGTATTCTTATTTTGCTATTGTCAGCATTAGCATCTCTATTTACGGCAATAGCAAACAGTCTAACAAGTGCATCAAATACTTTTTTGGTCATATTAGCTAAACAATTATAGAGTAAATGTAACACTTATTTAGTAATTTCAAAGCAATTGTTTTAACTTTTTTTTAAGGAAAGACAATAACATATATATATATAATTCGTTAAATTTGCATAATTCATAATAAAACGAGTTATTATAAATATTTTATTTTTGTAATATTCTGTTAATTTTGCAATAATGAAACTAAGGAGTATGAGAAAGATTATTATAACAATATTGATATTTTTAATTAACCTAACAGTATTTGCAGACGGAATTAAATTTACTGCTACTAGCACTCCAAAAGCTGGTATTGGGCAAAACTTTCGTGTTCAATTTACTATTAACTCAAAACCCAGCGATATTACGTTAGGCAATTACGATGGTCTTAAATTAATTAATGGTCCTAGTATATCAACAAGCCAAAACATAAGCATAGTTAATGGCAATTATACGCAAGAAAACAAATACACATATACATATATTTTTCAAGCAAGTCAAACTGGTCTATATACTATTAGCGGGGCAAGTGCAGTTGTAGAAGGCAAAAGCTACACGTCAAATAGCGTAAATGTCGAGATACAGCAAGCCGCAGTTCAATCGAGTAACAATAGACGTCGTTCAAGAAATTATGATCCGTGGGCTAATTTTAATGACAATACTGCGACCTCTCAACCAAAAGAAATTACTGGCGATGACCTATTTGTAAGAGTTTTTGTTGATAAAACCAGTATGTATAAAGGCGAAAGCCTTATTGCAACTGTTAAAATTTACACAAAAGTAGATTTAGCTGGCTTTGAGGATTTAAAATTACCATCATTTGATGATTTTTATGCCGAAGAAATAGAGACTCCCGATAGAATTAATCTTGTTCGAGAAAACTATAATAATCAAGTATATAATGTTGGTTTAATAAAAAAATACATCCTTTATCCCCGTGTATCAGGAGAGCTCACAATTGAACCATGTTTAATAGATTGCCAAGTTCGACAACCAGCACAATCTGGCAATCTTATGGGCTTTTTTGGATATTATGAAACCGTTAGCAAATCTTTAAGGTCTCCAGAATTAAAGATAACAGTGAAACAACTTCCACAACCTCCCGCCTCCTTTAGCGGTGCGGTTGGACGTTTTAATTTCAAACTAGAACAATCAGAAGATACCGTTTTAGTAAATGATGCTATCACAATAAAAACCAGTATTTCGGGCAGTGGTAATTTTAATATGATAGAAACACCTAAGATTAAATGGCCAAAAGAATTTGAAATATACGAACCAGTTGCTTCTCAAAACACAAAAGTTGATGCCTCAGGTCTTAATGGCTCAAAAACATGGGAATATACTATTATACCTCGTTATCCAGGCATTTTTAAGTTAGGCGAAATAAGTTTTACATATTTTGATACTGGGTCTAAACAATACAAAACATTAAATTCACCTAGTATAAACATAGCTGTCAAAAAAGATAAAGATGATACGGATTTTGGAGAAACTTCATACAATTATGCACAAAAAAACATTGATTATATTGGTGAAGATGATATTAGATTTATAAATTTCAAATCACTGAATCTCTCCAAAAATTATATCCCAATAGTGTTAAGCCCATTTTATGTATGGTATTTTATTTTACCTCTTTTATTATTTGTGTTGATTGTATTACTGTTAAGAAAGAAAATCCGTGAAAATGCTAATATTGCTAAAGTAAAACAAAGAAAAGCTGGTAAAATATCTCAAAAGCGACTAAAGAAGGCTCGTAAATATATGCGTCAAAACCAGAAAGAGGCATTTTATAAAGAAATTATCGCCGCCTTATGGGGATATAGCAGCGATAAACTCTCACTATCAATATCGGAGCTTACTAAAGATAAAATTGAGATAATCCTAAAAGAAAAAGGAGTTGAAAATTATACAATTGAAAAATTATTAACAGTTCTTGACAAATGTGAGTTTGCTCATTTTGCTCCCACTAGTGCAGAAACTGAATTAACATATATTTATAAAGAAGCAGTAGAGATAATAGAAACCCTAGAACAAAAGATAAAAAAATAATGATTATGAAATTGATAACAAATCGAATATTCAAAAATTTATTATTGTCGGGTTTTATTTGCATGATAGCAGCAACAAATATTTATGCAACTGACATAAACAGCTTACAGGATAGTGCAGCAAATTATTACAATAATGCACAGTATAGCGAAGCTTTAGTTTTCTATGACAGCATTTATAATTTAAATTATTCATCGGCTGATTTATTCTTGAATATGGGCAATTGCTATTATCAGATTGGAGATATTCCAAGCTCTATTTATTATTATGAATTGTCGCTAAACCTTGATCCAGCAAATGAAAACACAAAACATAATTTAAAGATTGTAAACACAAAAATTGAAACCAAAGCCGAAGACTTACCTGTAACTTTTTATAAACGTTGGTTTACGAGCATAATATCGGTTATGTCAGCCGATGCTTGGGGCTTATTGGCAATATTTTTATTTATTTTTGGTTTAGGAATGTTGGCTTTATATTTCTTTAGTTTTAAATTAAGCCTTAGAAAAACTGGTTTTATCCTTGCAATAATATCAATAATTTTTGCGTCTTGTTCTGTAGCCTTTTCAATAAATCTTGCAAAAAAAGTAAGTAATAACAACTACGCTATTGTTTTCGACAAAGGCCTTGTTAAATCGTCTCCAAATAATGAAAGTAATAATCTTTTCGAGATATCAAAAGGTCTTAAAGTCGAAATAATAGATTCTTTAAACCTATGGTATAATATTAAGTTATCTGATGGAAAACAAGGTTGGATAGAAGCAGAAAACTTACAAAGGCTTTAACAATTTACAAATTTTATAAGCCAGCAAAACGGAATCCTTAGTTTTTTTTCATAAATTGCATAAAAAATGATTTCTAAAAGTCCTAAATAAAAACAAAGACAAATGAAAAAGACTCTAATTCCAATATTTATTCTGATGCTTTTAAGTTCATGCAGTTTTATGGAGAAACATATATGCAGCAATTACGAAAGTGATAAGGACACTTTTCGTTCCTCAGCAAATGCTTTAAGTGCCGACGCACAATTTGCTAAGGATAAGGCTCTAATGATTGCAAAACAAAACATTACAGAAGCTGTTGACATATACATCCTTGACAAGTTTAACCATCAAACCTTTCTTGCTGATCCTGAATTTGAGAATAAATTAAATGCAGCACGAAAAACTGCACTCAAAGACATTACTGTTGTATGCAGTAGAACAATTACAAAAAAAGATATGTATAAAGCCTTTGTTGCAATAGAGATTACCAAAGAGAGCATTGATATAGAATTACAAAACAAACTAAAAGAAGTAACACAATAAAATGGATATAGCATTAATAATAATTGGATTTATACTTATATTGGCAGGAATTGTTGGCTGTATGTTACCTGTAATACCAGGTCCACCTCTTAGTTTTTTAGGACTTTTGCTTTTACATTTTACTACCGCAGTTGACTTAACAACATTTACACTTATTTTTACTGTAAGTTTGGCAATTGTAGCAACTGTTCTTGATTATATTGTACCAGTTTGGGGAACCAAAAAAGCAGGTGGCTCAAAATGGGGTACGCGTGGAAGCGGCATAGGGCTAATTATAGGATTATTTTTTGCTCCTATCGGAATATTTGTTGGACCATTTCTCGGAGCTCTTATAGGAGAATTACTTTATCATTACACAAAAAACAAACATACATTTAAAGACAGCGAAAAATTTAGCAAATCACTTACAGCTGCATTAGGCTCGTTTTTGGGACTTATGTTTGGTATAGTCTTAAAACTTGCTGTTTCCTGCTATATAGCTTTTCTTTTTGTTAAAGAGGTAATTGTAAACTTCTTTTAAAAATAAAAAACCTTGAACCGACTGAAAAGAAATTATAAACACTATTAAAATAATACTAAGGTAAATAAAGCCTTGTCTTTATCATTTTATAAGACTTGATTGAAGCTTATAAAATTATCAAACTCATGCGAAAGATGATGATATTTTTGCAGGCACTAATTATGTACTATATTTATATCGTTTAATTTTTTGCGTAGGTGTTTTCTCAAAAGGATTTTTCTGAATAGTAATAATTTTTATAGTTGAGAATTTATTCACTTTTGAATTGATATAAAACTTAAGGTCATTTGTTAATTCAAGAATTTTATCATCTAATTCCTCTTTTAAGTTTTGATATTTCTTTTCAAGTTCCTCACGATTAAAATGAACTAATGCAACGAGTTTACCTTTTTGCTCAACAACAAGAGATTCTGTTACGAAATTAAAATTGTTGATAATAGATTCTATTTCTTCGGGATAAATATTTTCGCCGCTCGAACCAATAATTACATTTTTTGAACGTCCTTTAATATATACAAAATTATCTTTATCTAAAGTAACTAAATCGCCTGTTTTAAACCAGCCATCTTCAGTAATAACTTCGGCAGTTAATTGTGGCTCTTTATAATATCCTTTCATTACTGACGGACCTTTTACCCACATTTCGCCTTCGCCAGTTTTAGTATTTATATCATTTAGTTTTATTTCAATTCCTTCGATTTGTGGTCCTGTTGACTGTAATCTAACAGTTTGTGGACTAACTCCAGCAACTAAAGGAGATGTTTCTGTTAATCCATAACCAATTGCATAGGGAAATTTCGCTTCCATAAGAAACCTTTCGACAACAGGGTCTAATTTTGCTCCACCAATACCAAAAAATCGTAAATGCCCGCCAAAAGTTTCCTTCAACTTTTTACCTGCCATCTTATTCAATAGTTTTCTAAACGCAGGAACTTTATATAAAGTGCGAGTAAGTTTTTTTGAGTTGAATGTAGGTAAAATTTTGTTTTTATAAATTTTTTCTATTATCAAAGGAACTGACAACATTAAAGTTGGTTTCACTACTTGCATTGCAGGAATTAAAATTGCTGGTGTAGGCACTTTACGTAAATAGTAAACCGATGCACCATTCATCATCGGTAAAATTAAACCTAAAGTATTTTCATAAGAGTGTGATAATGGTAAAAATGATAAAAATCTATCACTTTCAAATATGGGTTGTAAAACGCCACATTTTTCGCCATTAAAACTAATGTTTTTATGACTTAGCATTACACCTTTCGATTTACCTGTTGTTCCAGAGGTGTAAATAATTACTGCCGTATCTTCAACATCAACATCGTAAGTTTTAGATGACTTAAGATTAGCATTGTAATTAATATTATTATGGACCTCAATAGACGAAAAATCATTTATTTTAATCTTGGATTTCAGGTATTCTGTTTGTATGTCCTCAATTTTACGAATGAGTAATTCAGCACAAAAAATCACTTTAGTTTCGCTATGAACAAGAATGTTTTTAATTTCATCTGTACTAAAATCAGGTAAAATAGGAACTGCAACAGCACCCATTGAAACAATTGCAAAATAAGTTATACCCCAATTAGGCATATTATTAGATAGTATAGCAACCTTATCGCCTTTTTCAATTCCTAAGTTCTCTAAGAAGCCCATAACAGAGTTTACACTTTGCTGTACTTCTTTGTATTTCATTGGTTTTTCATCAGTAAAACCTAAAAAATTATTGTCAGAAAACTTGCTAAAAGACCTGTCTAATAGTGCAGGTATGGTAAAATAGTTTGTTTGCATAATTACATAATTTTGCTGCAAGTATAACACATAAAGTTAATATATGTTATAAAAAACATAAAAATTATATCAATTGGATTGTTAATAAGTTTAAATTTCATCAGACTAATACAAGACAAACCCAGTTTTTGCAAGGGTTTTAGAGCTACAAACTCTAAGTTTTGAAATTAGATACAAAGTTTATTAGTCTTTGTCAATAACTAATGTTTTTTGAGTTTTTTTGAGTTTTTTCACTAATGATATCATCATCAAAAATGTAACAAGAGCAGCAAGAAAGTCCGAAGCAGGGAATGAGTACCAAATACCAGCGACTCCCCATTTTAGTGGAAATAAAATGACAAAAGGTATTAGAAACAATATTTGTCGTGCAACCGCAAGAAATAAGGATGCTTTAGCTTTACCCAATGCCTGAAACAAGCCTGAACCAACAATCTGAAATCCAATAATAGGTAGAGCCATCATAAAAATTCTCATTGCTTTAGTTCCTATATCTATTAATTCGGGCTCAGTAGTAAAAATACTAATGAGTGGTTTTGAAAAGAAAAAGAAAACAAGGAATGAGAATATACAAAATGAAGTTGACCAAATTATAGCTTTATTCATTACTTGCAATACTCTATTATTATTTTTTGCTCCATAATTATACCCTGCAATAGGCATAAATCCCTGATTAATACCAAAAAGAGGCATAAAAACAAACATCGAAAGGCGAAAAATAATTCCAAACGCAGCAATTGCAGTACTTCCACTGTAATACAGTAATGCGTTATTGAGTATAATATGCATAACCGAAGAAGCTATTTGTCGTCCAAACGAAGCAGCTGCCAATGCAAAAGTTTCTTTAGTAATCTCTTTATTAGGAATAGATAGTATAGTTTTAAACTTAAGTTTGAGGGTGCTTTTTTTATAAAATGTATAATACCAAAGTGATAATGCGAAACCAACAAACTGACTTATAGTTGTTGCCAAAGCTGCTCCCATCATTCCCCACTCAAACACAAAAATAAAAATTGGATCAATAATAAGATTTAAAACTGCGGAAACTGTTTGGCTAATCATCGGGAATTTTGCATTTCCTTCGGCACGAATAACATTCATTAGTACAAAAAGAAAGTTCAAGAAAAATGTCCCTGGCAGTGCCCAACTTACATACTCCACAGCATAGGGAATAATCTCCTCGTTGGCACCAAAAATCTTTAGTAAATCATGTAAATTGAAATATGCTAAGGTAATAACAACTAAATTAATAATAAATATTATAGTTATTAAGTTGTTTAGAGTTAAATTAGCTTTGGCTTTATCCTTAGCTCCCAGTGCTCTTGAAATAATTGAGGCTCCACCAAGTCCAATTGCTTGTCCAAAAGTACTAATAGACATTAACAATGGCAAAGAAACGGAAATACCAGCAATACCGAGTGTTCCAAGACTTCTTCCTATGAATACAGTATCGGCAACATTATAGATTGTAACTGCCAACATGCCAAGTATCGACGGCAATGATAAACTCCACAGCAGTTTTCCAATTTTTTCCTCTCCTAATCTATCCGCTCTCTCCATTAAACATTATTTTGTATCTTATTTTTTATAAAGTTTTAATTCTGTAAAATCAAAATCTGGATTTGGAATATCAATTTTCATTTCTGTAATTGTACCATATTTATCATCAACAAAACTTACTGTACCACTTGGTAGTGAGGGGGCATCTTCAAATTTAACACTAAAAGTATCATAATGCCAATGTTCTAATTTGCCATGATAAATTGATGTATGCAGCATTTGAATATATAATTTATTTGACTTTATTTTTACTTCAACATCCCCATAAACATCTGATTGATAAACTCCTGTGTAATCGTTTAAGTTGTGAGATGGTTTTGTGTCGAGTATTCGAGTGTCTTCCCAAGTTTGTTGCTCTTCTTTGTCGTAATTGGCGATTAATTCTTCAAGTCTCAAAAAATAATTACTCCATTTACTATCCATTTCTCCTTTAGTTAAATAGTCTAAAATTTGATTTAAGGCAACAGTATAAAACATAGACAAATTATTCGTTAAAACTACAAAACCTAAATCTAACTCAGGAATTAAAACTGTTTGTGAAATCATGCCATCATATCCGCCATTGTGAGTAACAATCAAATATGAATTATAATCATAAAGCCCCCAACCTAATGCATACGCTTTCAAGTGCGTAGATGGATATACTGCACGCGAAAACGCAGAAATATCTTGCACGGTATTAGCTTTCCACATTTCGTTTGCTACTTGTTCGCTAAAAATTCGCTTACCATTATATTCGCCTTTATTTAGTTGCAATATCAACCATTGTGCAACATCGTGCACATTTGAGTTTATACTTCCTGCTGGTGCAATATTATCCCAATTGATGTAAGGAATCACAATATTTTGATTATCGACAAAGGCATGACATTCTGCCACATTATCTAAATTTTGATTTATTGAAATAGATGTATTTGTTCTTGTCATCTCTAATGGTTCAAAAATTCTATATTTCAAAAAATCGTCCCAAGTGGTATCTGTAACATATTCAACTATTTGCCCAGCAGTTAGATACATAATATTTGAGTATCCAAATTTTTCACGAAAACCGTATTTAGGTTCAAGATATCTTGCTCTGCGTATAACCTCTTCGCGAGAATGATCAGATGCATACCAAATAAGGTCTCCACTAAAAGTTTTAAGTCCTGTTCGGTGGCAAAGTAAATCGCGAATTGTCATTTGATTAGTAACAAAAGGATCGTAAAGCTGAAACCACGGGATATAGTCTATTACTTTATCCTCCCAACTAATTTGACCTTGGTCAACAAGTATAGCAAGAGCAGCCGCAGTAAATGCTTTAGTATTTGAAGCTATTGCAAAATTAGTATATTGATTTACTTTTTCTTTTTTACCGGCATTTAATACTCCAAAGCCTTTTTCGTAAACAATTTGATCGCCTTGTACAATTGCTACAGCAAATCCAGGTACATTCCAAGCGTCAAAAGATTTTTGCAATTCGACATTTAATAAATCTGCATCAAGTGTATCAATTTGTGCAAAAACCACAAATGGCAGAATTGCCAATAAGCTTAATAATATTTTTTTCATTATTACGATATTTTATTTTATACTAATTACTTTAAACTCTGTTCGTCTGTTTTGAGCACGTCCTTCGTCAGTATCATTATCAGCAATAGGAACAGAAAAATCATATCCTTTAAAGGAAAGTCTGTTAGCACTAACCCCCTTGCTAATTAAATAAGTATATACTGATTTTGCTCTATTTTGTGATAAGTCTTTATTATATTCTTTTGTACCAATATTATCAGTATGTCCTCCAATTTCAATTTTCATTTTAGGATTTGAATTCATATAATCGACAACTTTTTTTAGTTCTGTATATGATTCAGGCAATAAATCGAATGAGTTAAACTCAAAAAATATATTTTTAAGCACAACTGTTATTCCGTCTTCAATTGGTTTTAGCGGAATATTCATTATATAAGGTTCTTCGGGATTTTCGAGATTTGTTAGCGAAAAGTTTTCAGAATAGAATAAATACCCATCTTTAGACACATTAAAAGCATAATCCTTATCAATTGGTAAACATACCATATATTCGCCTGTACCTTCTTCTGAAATCATTTCGACGACTATTTCTCCACTTTCGATATCTAACATTTCGCATTGAGCAACCAGACGTTTATTCGTTTTTATATCATATACATATCCTTTTACATAAGTTACCGCAACAGGTTTAGCTTTTTCGGGTATTTTAAAATAATAAATATCAAGGTCTCTTTTAGTTGTAGATGAAGCAAACATTGCGATATCCCCTTTCGCATTAACAATTAGGCTTCTTTCTTCACCTTTAGTATTTATTGGATATCCAACATTTA
>JAQUBO010000135.1:2727-10246 GCA_028686735.1 Bacteroidales bacterium | reverse complement strand
AGAACCCTTGTCGAAATCAGATAAATTTAGCTTTTTCATTGTGCAATGCTTTGGTTATTTCTACAAATATAAGGATAATATTTAACATGGAGATAAAAAAGTGGGAAAAAGTGGAAAAATGTTATAGAAAAGGGGGGCGATTTATCAGTTGATCGGTTGATCGGGTTAATCATAATCTTTAAAATTTAATATTAAAAACCAACCCTATTTGGTAATTTTTATCGACTGGAATTACCGCATTTAAAGTCCTTGTTTGAAATAATAATGAAAGTCCTGCTGAAATATTTTTTGGAAAATAATCTCTTTCTACTCCAATAGAAAAAAACACTGGAAAAGAACTATAGCCCAACCCCTTAAAAAAATCTTTAAAACTATTTTTTGTTTCATTCCCAACAATAGAACCGTTATATTCTTCAACCCCTAAATAATAATAATAAGTATTAATAAATGATATTTTAGCTCCAAAAGCACAATTTAGGATTGTATTATCAGATAATTTAGTAATGTTATATCCTACTGACAAAGGGATATCTAAATAGAAATATTTTGCAATATAAGTTTTTGCATACAAACTGCTATCAGAGTTATTGGGCGGGAAATATAAGGTTTCTTCTTTCCACTTACACATAACATTTCCTACACCAGTTTGTAAAAAAAGTTTTTCATTAAAGTTATAATATATGTTTAAATTCATTCCATATTGCACATAACTTATTGGTTTTAGCTTAAATTCAGATGTAGTGGTATTGATACTCTTCCCTGTTGCAGCGAAATCGAATAATGCAAAAGCATCAACTCCATAATTGAATCTCTTAATAGTCTGTGTTTCCTGTGCAAAGATCAAAGTAAAACCTAATAATAAAATCTGTATTGTTAATATAGTTTTTCTCATAACGTAATTGATTTAGTTTTGTTTCTCTAATTTCTCAATTCTCTTGTTAAGCTCAATAATGTAAAGCGTAAGCTCTTCTATTTTTTGCATCATTAATTGATTCATTTCCCTAAGCTTTACCCCTTCACTTTCTACGATATCAGCACTAGGAATATCGGGAAGGTGCTTGTTTTGTGTAATAAACTTTTCTAATTCAGATATTGGCATTAGGGGATAATTCTCTACTGGTTCCATAAACTTCAAATAATAAGTACCGCAACCTGTTATCATATAATTATACTTAATCTAATTTTACAATTTTGATGTTTTGTCTATTACTATTTATTGTTAAAAAACATATATATATTCCCGCATGAAATTCGTTTCCAGAACAAGGAATATTGTATATTCCTTGTTCTAATTCTTTATTTTCTAATATCGAAAATATTAAATTTCCATATAAGTCTTTAATTTGCATAGTTACAGTTGATTTTTCATTAATTGAAAATTGTAATTTCACTAATTCTTTAAAAGGATTTGGGTATGCTGTAAAAATATTTTCTATTTCAATTAATAGAGGGTTATTTGTTTTTATTGTATTATAATAAACGTGTTTTTCCTGATGAATTATATTGTTTTTTTTTGAAACATTATTCTTTAATGTCGGATCTATTTGTGCTATAAAAGTAGCTCCTTGTTCAGTTTGAAAACCAGAACAGAGTTCTATACAATTTCCGGCAGTCATCATTACTGTAGTTCCTGATTTTACAATAAATTTTTGTTCTGAAATAATTGGGTCTGTATAAGAATTTCCTTCTGCATCAAGTGGGGCAATTATTAAATTATTTTTTGCTATAAAATCTTGGTCATAAACAACTTCTCTATTGTATAACGTAAGATTATAGTTTTCTTTATCCCATTGAGCCTGCACAACTTCTGAATGTCCTTTGTTTGCTTGTCCACCATAACTATGTAAATAATTTACAAGTCCATTTATATAAAAATCCATAACTATATTATAAATATCTGGTTCTGTTGCAGTTTCATCTACTCCATCAAATAAATAATATTGCATATAAGAAAGTGAACTAAGATGACGAAGTCCATCAATTACTTCTTGTGTATAATCTTCTCTATCGTCTATATAAGTATTATTATCAGAGCCATCTGTCCCAGTATGAAACTCCCCATTATCATATAAGTTTTTCGCAAATGTATTTCTAAAACGTATTAAATCATCCATATTAAAAGATGTATTTGGTTGATGAAAATAAAAATCATAAGGGAGCCAAGAAACAACAGCTCCATGACTTATATCTTCAACATACTGAGTGTAAGCAGTATGTTTGGGTTCCTTTGTATGATAATAAGGGAAGTGAGAACTCCAGCAATTTCTTTGCGGAACTTTCCAACCATTGTGATACCACCAGTAAGCATTATTACTATTTAACCGAAAAACAGAAAAGTCATATATTTCATCTTCACATCTATCATAAAAATAAACATTACCTTTAAATAAATTCGCATACAAATTTGCTTTATCTAAAAAGTCTTGATTACTTGCGGTTAATCCATTATAAAGAAAAGCTCTAGCAAAACCTATTTGCATATTAATTTCTGCGGGGACATCATCGTCTGGTGATTTTTTCATTCCAAAAGAATTATCCCAATATCCATTATTTAAGAACCAATATATTGTTTCACCAACTCTATCTTGCAGCCAACCGGCATATTGACCAAAAGTAGAAAATGTAGCATCAAAATTATTATTTATTATTGCACCAAATTGATATAATGTAGTATTAAACAATGATGTATCTTCTATTTTTATTAGATATATAAATTTAGAAAATGCTGCAATTATATAGCCATCATGATACATGGTATAAGACCAACGAGGAGTTTCTTCATCGCCAGAATAATCGTGGCGATTATCCATCATACACAATGATTGAATAACAAACTTATATAAATATGCTTTGTCGCCAGTTGTTTTATACATTGTTACATATCCTTCTAATATTTTAGACATTCCATCTCCAAATACATTAGCGTCATTATTTGAAGAGATATTACAAGGATGGTGATCATGATTAATTTCATAACTGTTATAAATATCATACTCTTCCTTTACAGGAATATTTTCGTAATTTTGAGAAAATGATTTTAGATTGAAAAATATAATTACAAAGGTAACAAGTATCCATTTAGAGGCATTAATTATTTTCACTCCAAATTGTTCTAACATAATAAGAGTTTTTTAAATTTGTAATTGTGCCACATGTATCACACCAATTATTTTCATCAATTGCTAATGTATCACATTGTATATATCCTTTATCGTTAAATATTTTATATCTATTGGATACTGCAAGATGAATATAAACCTTTTCGATATATATAGTTTGATTATTATTTACATATTCATCAATAATTAAACATTCTCCATAAGAAGAACAGCCATAGCTATCGCGGTTGTCAATAATTGAATCTATTCTTGTTTTTAGCCAATCTGGCGTATCTTTTGGATATTCTTTCTCACAAGAGTTAAAAATAATTATTGTTAACAGAACAATGAAGATGATTTTTATTTTTTTCATATTTTTAAAATATTAGTTATTTATTAGTTTTTCATATCGCTCAAATTAGTTTTATTTTTCTAATTCCTCAATTCTCTTGTTTAGCTCAATAATATAAAGTGTTAGCTCTTCAATTTTTTCAAGAAAAGCCGTCGTCATTTCACCAAGATCTATTCCATCTGTTGAAACATTATCTTTATGTGGGATACCTGGTAAGTGTTTATTCAAAAAAATGTAATGCTGTAATTCAGCGAGTGGCATTAAAGTGTAACTATCGCTAAATACATAATCAGGTCAATAATAATCCCCAAATTCTGCTTTAACCTTAAATTTCTGAGCATAAACACCTTTAGCATTAACCGAACCGTTTCCCCAAATCCTAAAGACCTCTTCACTACTTTCATTATTTGTAATAACTAAAGTTTTTGTTTTCGCATTATTTACATTAATCTGAACAGCCTTACTATAACTCTGATTAGGATTAGTTAAATGTTCTATAAATAATCTCGCCCCCAGCTCATCCGTCCCTATTCCCACATTACCATTTTCGTTAACTGTAAAGTAATTTTTTGTGGTTCGTCCAATGCTTACTTTTCCACCAGGCAGCAAAACCATGGTTTCACTTGAATTTATTTTATCCGGCAATGGCATATCCTGTTGGTTATTTTAATCCAAATCTAAGCAATATTTCTTTTGCGTCAAAATTTATTTATGAACAATTCCCTGATATACAGTCAGAAAATAACTTTTGCCAACACCATTGATCCTGCAAAATACCTGAAGATGAGCGGTTTTTTTCGAGGTGTGGGTGGTTGGGGTGCTACATTTTTACAATCTTCATCATCTCACGGGATGATTGGGTTTCCATGATGCAAAAATACAGGCCGGGCTGGAAAACAGAGCCATCTAATCTTATTTCATAATTTCCGGCATCTGTAAAATTATTGTAAACCTTATGCACTTTTTGGCCGTAGCTGTTGGTGATGTAAATGTTTACTTGTGATGGTTGCTGTATCGAAAATGTGATGGTTGTGGAGGTGGTGAATGGGTTGGGATAGGATGAAAATTTGGTAGCTTGTGCTGATGTTTCTTCTTTTTCTTTGCCTGATTTTTGGTAATTCTCAAGAGATGTATCGTTTTCAGATGTTTTATGCAAACAAGAAACATTTCCATTATTATTTGTTTTATATAATGATCTATGATAATCCAAACCATCAGAGCATGTTACAGGTGCAATATAACCTCTAGCCGAAGCCCCTTGTTTTATATGGGTACCTGGTTTTATCACAATTCGTTCACCTGCTTTAAATTCTACATTAGCACCTTGTTCAACCACAAAAGCCTGATCATTTTCCGGGAAAGGCCAGACATTTGTAGGCCAGTTGGGTGGCATATTTGGATAACCAGAAATATTTCCCGCCAATTCCATTTCATGGGTTGCTGTGTATAAATAAGGACCGCCAGATATCATTCTGTTATGATAAATGATTGGTGGGGATATAGCATCGACTTCAATGATGCCTGTATTTTCAGGATCAAGCCATGCTTTTAATCCATTATTCCGTGATATATCAAAACGACCATAAACTGCATCTCCATCTTGGTTTTTACATGTAATATAATTATCATCGGTTGTACCATATAATTGTCCAACAATTAAATGGTTTTGATTAAATAACGGGGAGCCTGAAGATCCTTTTTCTACAATACCATCGTCAAAATTCAATAACCATGAATACACATAAACATTGTTTATAAAAGAATTTACAACTGTATTCCCATACAGTGAAATTTTCATTGCATCTCCTTTAGGATGGTGAATACCTGCTCCTGATAATGGAGGCAAATTGTTTCTATTCCAGCCAGCAAAATGAATACCTGCAATTTTATCTATATTATCATTGACATTATAATTATTTAATTCAAGTAAAGCAAAGTCTGAAATACTAGCGTTTGCTCTTAGGCTAGATCCTGTAAAAGTCCAATATGTACCATAATAACTAGTTGCGTTACAAGTTGGATTTTTATAATGAAATCTAAATAATGCAGTATTGGGATTAAAGCCATCACCTAAGCAATGGTTTGCCGTCAAAAAATATGGCGTAAAATCTTCTTTTACATTATTTATCATTGCACCTGTGCACCATTCTGTATTTTCATTTTTTAAAATCATTGCAACAGTACGGGACTCAACACACCAATCATCTCCTTCAGGACAATTAATATCTATTTCACAATCTCCTGACTCACCATATTCTTTCTCGTTGTCGCTTGTCTTAAAAATATCTTTATATCCATGTATTACTTTTGAAATGTTTATTTGTCCTTCTTTTAATGCAGTATGTGGTACAAAATATTCCAGGATAATTGACTCGCCATTAATAATATCACTTGCAAACATACCAGATACTTGACAATGCTCTGAAGTAATAGGTCCATAAACCATTGTTCTTTTTTCATTATAAATGTATAATGAAGCATCTTTAGGTAAAACTAATTTGTCAAAAATAAGATTTATTGAATACGCACCTTTAGAAATAATTTTCAATTTCCAAACTTTACCATTAGCTTTAGTTTTATCCCAGCTACCAGAATTTATATTATAAGCCACATCTATAGCATAGCCAAATTTGAATGTTTCACAATTATTGTTTTCCTCACTGTTTAGTAAAGAATCCTTATTCACAAAAGGCGTAATCACACTATCCATTTTTTGTGAATTATATACGCCTGATTTTGAAATTACAGGTTCTTTGGCAAATATTGTGGGAACCTGCGAATAGATATTATTTTTAAAAATCAGAGAACATAAACTAATCAGTAATATAGTGATGATTGTTTTATTGACATTATCTTTTAATTGCATGACAAAAATAATTTATATATTGTTTAAAAAGTATATAAAAGCGAAATAGATAAGCTTGCATTATTGAAGGTATTTATTTTATCTTCTTTTTCATAAACTATAGGATCTTTTTTGCGGTATTCAATAATTCTTAATTGTGTGGATAAATCTATTTTTAGTTTATCCCATAATAAATATTCAATGCCTAAAGCAATGCTACCTGTATTTCCAAAATATTTAAATTCTCTCAACTCATTAACATTTGAGTCATAAGCGTCATGATATTTTCCAAGTAAATGAAAGTTATTATTCGTATTTAATAATACAAAGGGGGATAATTTACTATCCTTAAATGATGTTTTTATTATTATATTTATTGGAACACTTATAACATTATAATCAATTGTGGAAACATATTGCAAAATTTCTAGACAGGGTTCTCCTGGCGAATTAAATGCACAATAATCATACATTCTGTGTATATCATAGGTTTGTTTTATATGGCTTATACCGGTTTGAAGATATATATAATCATTAATTTTAAATTCACCGATTAATCCATATCTGTAATTTAAACTTAATTTTTTATTATTATCTTCAGCTTCATAAATATTAATTTCTGGCGAAAATAATAATCCACCAGAAAACTTTTCTGTTTGCCCAAACAAGCTCGTGCTCAGTGCTGCTATAACGATTATTATGATTGACTTTTTCATTGATATTAATTTTTAATTAAGTTTATTTTTTGTGTTAATTGCACGATTTTCTCTTTTAGGTATTCATTCTCTTTTTCCAATTCATTCAACCTTTTATCCATTTCAAATAAATACAGATAAATTTCTTCTGTATTTTGGATTATGCCTTGCATTGTTTTAAAGACAGGGACTCCGTTTTGTTTCATTTCTTCTTCTGACAATAAATAAGGCATGTGAGAATTTTCAAAAATCAACTTCTTTCTTTTGTCTAAAGACATTAATTCATATTCTGGTTTAAAAACGAAATCTGGCATAGATTCAAACTCTTCAACTATCCATTCTTTTGAGCGAATTGTACCACAAACATCCAATTTATATTGGGGATTAGCTGTTCCTATTCCCACTTTACCATTAGCTTTAGTTTTATCCCAGCTACCAGAATTTATATTATAAGCCACATCTATAGCATAGCCAAATTTGAATGTTTCACAATTATTGTTTTCCTCACTGTTTAGTAAAGAATCCTTAT